>CADBSZ010000023.1 GCA_902797525.1 uncultured Ruminococcus sp.
CGATGGGCACAAAGCAAAACCAAATGCTCTGCACGCCAAACAAAAGACTCATGAAGCACGAAAACGCCACGCCGAGGTGGAAGGAGAGCAGCGTCAGCCAATAAAACACCGCCTTGCCGCCGGTGTGCTTGTCCTTGGTGAGCACATAATTGGTGGTAAGCATTGCCGCCTGCCGCACGTTATTGGACGAAAACAGTGTGGAGCTGGAATTGCCGCCGGCGATTTTAAAGGCGTTCCACTGAATGGGTGCAACGAAGATAATCGGATAGCAGGCGATAAAATCGTTTGGCACAAACGAAATCGCGCCTGTCAGCACCACCGCCGCGCACGAGAAAATCAGGCTGACAATCTTCATGCTGATGCGCACCTTGCGCCGCACCAGCACATAGGTGACGTTGCCGGCGCAGTAAATCAAAAAGCTGAGAAACATATAGCCGACAATTGAAAAATCCCCTTGGCACAGGTTGAGCACCATTTTTATCAGGTTGCCCGTCGCCGCGTTGCCGAAAATATCCAGATGATTAAAAATCGTGTAGCCGCCCCAAAAGCCGCCAATGGACGCGGCGGCGTAGTGAACCAGCATTTGGCGGTGAAAAATCCGTTTCATGTTCCGTTCCCTTACCCAAAACAAAGGCGACCGACGGCCGCCCTTGCAAATGATACTATTTTCTGTCCGACAAAGGCGTGTATTCCTTTTCGGTGGAAATGCTCATGTACGCCGGACGAATAATCTTGCCGGCATTAATCAGTTCTTCCAAGCGGTGCGCGCTCCAGCCGGCAATACGCGCGGTGGCGAACAGCGGCGTGTACAGCTCGCAGGGAATGTCGAGCATGCTGTAAAGCAGACCGCTGTAGAAATCAACGTTGGAGGCGACGCCCTTATAAATCTTGCGCTTTTGACCGATGACAATCGGCGCCAGGCGCTCTACGCGCTCATACAAATCGAAGTCCTCGGAGTAGCCCTCAACATGCGCGAGCGTTTGAACCGCGCCCTTGAGAATCTTTTGACGGGGATCGCTGATGGTGTAAACTGCGTGGCCCATACCATAAATCAAGCCCTTTTTGTCAAACGCCTCGCGGTCGAGCAGCTTTTTGAGGTAGTCGGCAATTGCCTCGTCGTCCTTCCGATCGCGCACGTTCTGCTTCAAATCCTCAAACATCTCAAACACCTTGACGTTCGCGCCGCCGTGCTTGGGACCCTTCAGCGAGGCAAGCGCCGCGGAAACCGCCGAATAGGTGTCGGTGCCGGACGAGGTGACCACGTGGGTGGTGAAGGTGGAGTTGTTGCCGCCGCCGTGCTCCATGTGCAAAATCAGCGCCATGTCAAGCACCTTCGCCTCAAGCTCGGTGTATTTGCGGTCGGGGCGCAGCAGCGAAAGGATAACCTCCGCAGTGGACATGGTCGGCTCGGCATAGTGAATATAAAGGCTTTTGTCGTTGAGATAGTGGTTGTAGGCGTGGTAGCCGTAAACCGACAGCAGCGGAAAAACCGAAATCAGCTGCACGCACTGGCGCAGCACGTTATTGATGGAAATATCGTTCGCGTTTTTGTCGTAGCAAAACAGGGTGAGCACGCTGCGCGCGATGGTGTTCATCATATCCTGGCTGGGCGCCTTGAGAATAACGTCGCGCACAAAATTCTGCGGAAGCGTTCTGTAGCGCACCAGCAGCTCCTTAAAGCTTTTCAACTGCTCCGCTGTGGGCATTTCGCCGAAAAGCAGCAAATAAACAACCTCTTCAAAACCAAAACGGTTGTCCTTCATAATGCCGTTGACAATATCGTTGACATTGTAGCCGCGGTAGTACAGCTCGCCGTCACAGGGAACGAGCTTGCCGTCAACCAGCTTATTCTGTTTAATGGTGGAAATGTCGGTAAGGCCGGTCAGAACACCCTTGCCGTCGATGTCACGCAGACCTCTTTTTACGTCGTATTTGCTGTAAAGAGCAATGTCGATTTTGGAGTTCTCCGTCATTTTCTCCGCCAAAACGTTAATTTCGGGGATAATATCCGAATACTCCCACTCGGTTTGCGCCATGAAATCACTTCCTCTCATATACTGATATTTCAGAAATACTTTCCTTTAAAATTCGCGCCCGAGGCGCTGTAAAAAGCTTTTTAACAGAAATGCCTTTGAATTGCGTTTCGTATCAATTTATGCTCTCGGAAATCTTATTATAACATAGTTTTCAAAAAAACGCAAGCGGAGCCGATTTTGCTCCGCCTGCCTTACTTCAAAACATATTTTTTCAGGGTTTCGGCAATGCCGTCCTCATCGTTGGACTCGCACACATAGTTGGCGATTTTTTGAACCTCCGGCTCACCGTTCCCCATGGCAACGCCCAAGCCGGCATAGCCAATCATGGTCATATCATTGTAGTTGTCGCCGAACGCCACCAGCTCGTCGCGGTTGACGCCGAGCTTTTCGAGCAGCAGCGGCAGCATGGAGCCCTTTGAAACGCCGAAGGGCATTAATTCCAGAAAATACGGTGCGCTTTTGTAGACCTCGAGCAAGCCGTCGTAACGTTTTTTCAAAATCTCCTGATACGCGTCCAGCTCGTCGGGCTCGCCGGCAAGCAGGATTTTGTTGATGTCAAACTTAATGCCTGCCAAAAAATCATCAAGCACGACCATTTCGAGCTTCAACACATCTTTTTCGACATAAGTGTAGTCGTTGACCTTGTTGTCGGCAAAAATCTTTTTGTCGTCCCAGGTGATGACCGTGATGTTCGAATCCTTGAGCACGCTGATAATGTCGGGCAGATACTCGCGCGGAAACAGCTTGCTGACAATGGTACGGTCGGTGGCACATTCAATGATTTTGCCGCCGTTGAAGGACATAATATAGCCGCCGTAGGCGTCGAGCCGCAAATCGCGCGCGATGGGATACACACCCAGCGGGTGACGTCCCGAGGCGAGAATCACCTTTTTGCCTTGCGCCTGCGCTTCCAGCAGGGCGTACCGTGTGCGCGGCGTAATTTCCTTGCGCGAATTGGTTAGGGTGCCGTCGATGTCGACTGCGATTAACTTGTAATCCATATAACCTCTCCGTAAAGTTATTACACATCAATCAAGGGTATTATACCACATTTTCCTGAAAAATGCAAATTTTTGCCGTCACATCATACGCGCGGTCAGAGCGGTCTGTATTGGTATTTTTTGAGGTCGACATAATGGTCGCGCACCTCTACCCCCTCGGCTTCCAACAGACGGCGCTGTTCTTCGTCGCCGCCGAAGGCAAAGTGGGGCGCAAGCCTTCCCTTGGCGTTCACCACGCGGTGACAGGGAATGACGCCCGGCGCGGGATTGACATGCAGGGCGTTGCCGACAGCGCGCGCCGCGCCGCCGTTGCCTGCCATCGACGCCACCTGGCCGTAGGTTGCCACCCTTCCGCGCGGAATCTGCTGCACGGCGCGGTAGATTTTATCGTAAAAGCTGTCGTTCATCAAATTCCCTCAATCAAGAACGGCTGCCTCCGCAGAGGCAGCCGCCTTTTTATTTAGTCGTTAGAATTTCCTGCCCAATAGGTGGACGCGTCGGAATACTGGTCGGAGAGAACAACCTCGTAATTCAGTCTGGGCACGTTGGTGTCCTTATCATAGGTGCGATAAGAATAAATGTAATACGAATAGAGTCGCATATTCTTGCCGCTGTTGGTTGCTTTGTTCTCGTTTCCGCTCGCGTAAATATACTGGTAGGACTGCAAGCTGTTGGAATAACGGAACACATCGCTGTTCAGCTCTTTTGTTATGTTATTATTGGCGTCAACCGTATAGTTTTCAAGCGGCAAATAGCGGTACAGCACACCGGTCTTTGCGCCGTTTTCGGTGTTGTTGGTAACAGGGATTGCCTGGCCGTAAACAACCTTCATCGCTTCCTCCTCACCGACAGCGGCGGCGAGGTCTTCGTAGTTGCCGTAATTTGCCTCGATGTTGCGCTTGAGCATCGTCTTGATTTCACTCGCAACGGCAGTTCCGTCACCGGCATTCACATAGCCTGCGTCAACTGCCTTGGAGTACGGCTGATTGTCTGTTACAGAGTAGTAAACCACACCGCCGCCGACGAAGTTTGCTTCATCAGCCTTGGAACCGTCGCCTCTCTCCAAATCCTTAACCTTGTCTTGGTCGAAGAAATCGGCAATATAGAAATTCTGGAGCAGATACTCCTTCATGGCGGAGCCGGACTGTCTGTGTGTAATCTCGTAGTTGGCAAAGCCGTTTTCAGAGCGGTTGAAACTGTCGTTATCAAGCGTTCCCTCCTGTGTGCGCAGGTAGGTGTCGCCCTTCACGCGGAACTTGTAGCCCGTGCCGGTCGCCAACAGCGGAGACTGCGCATTGATTGCCGCATTATCCTTAACCGCATACCACTTGGAAACAGTATTGCCGGTGTTCAAATCAGCATACGCCTGATAGGTATAGTTGCTTCCTATTTTTGCACCATTGAGATAAACGCTGTAGGTTCTCTCAGACTTCGTCATCACCACGGTAACGGTGGCAACGTAATCGCCGGTGCTGTTGATTGTGATGCCTGAGCTTTCGATTTTATAGTTATAATAATCGTTTGACGGCAGCGCTTCAATGGCGGCAACAGCAGGAATAACCAAATTTTCCCCGGAAATCAGTTTTGTTGCTCCGGCAGCTTTTTGGGAATCTGTTGTCAGATTTCTGACTTCAAAGCCGCTTACCGTATATTTCTTGGTAGTGTGAGCGCCGGCTTGCGCCGCCCAAGTGGAATCGTACTGATAGTCAGTAATGGTGCGAACCGGGGTTTGAACACCGTTTATTTCCTCGTATTCGGTCACCTGCTGCGGCACATATTCGTCGTACTCGAAATTGAAGGTAACGTCAACATAGTCGTATTCCTCAAAGATTGCCTGATAGGTCGCCGTGCCGGCAAAGGCGAGTCCCTTGTGGGTTACGGTTTCAACACCGTTGTTAATCACCTTGGAAGTGGTAATAGACGCCTGTGATGGGGTCCACTCCTTAAAGCCAAAGCGCTTGGCGCCCGTCTTTTTGATAGATACGGTAGTTACCATGGCGTCGTTCAGCGTAATGTTCGAATAGCCCTTAGAAGCATTGGAAGCCGCGTACTTTACGGTGAATGAAGTCGGTAGATCTTCTCCTACATTCTCAACATCAACAGTGCCCATTGGCTTAATAATCGCGGAATTGGAATACTTTGCCGTATAGCCGGAGCCGTCGTACAAGCCGTTGACAACAACGGATGTTTTTTTATTATCCAGCACAAAGTAACCCGGCTGATCGCCGCTGACCTCAGGAATTTTAACCGTGTATTCCTGGTGCGCGAACGACATCACCTTGAAGCCGCTGAAGATACCGGGATTGCGAACGCTGACGGTTACTGTGTAGGTCATTACGTCGCCGATATCGCCGGCATCGTTGCCTGTCGCTTTTGCACCAACAGAACCAAACACCTTAACAGTGATAGTAACAGGGTTGTCAGTAACGCCGTTAAGCGTGGTCGCGTTTGCAGTAATAGAACCGTCTTGTCCGACAGTAACCCTGGTTTCACCCTCAGGAACGGAATAGGTCACCTTTGCACCGGTATGGGTCGGCGTGATGTTCGCGGTATCGCGCACGTTCATGTCCACACGGTTGACATAACGGGTGTAGCCCGGAGGCGTTGCATTCTCGCCCTTGGTGCCGACATAGGAGCCGCCGTCCTTTGACAGAATAAAGTAGTTGGAGGATCCGATATTCTCAATATTGCCTGTCTGCACGTCGGGATAATTGGAATTATCCTTCCAGCCTTGGAAGATGATGTTGTTGATGCCGCTGTCTATATCAACATAGTAGTAATGATAGTTGCTGTCGTAGCCAATGCAGGTCATCGTCGGCGTTTTGCTCCAGCCGATATCCCCGTAATCGCCCCAATGGTAAAGGCGGAGGTTCTTCCACGAAGGCTCGTCGTCCTGCCAGCTATTCGGCTTTGCAACATAAATGCGCTTTTTGCCGCTTTTGACTGCCAGACTCGTGTTCGTAGCGTAAGCAACCTTGTAGGTGTTGCCCGCCTCGTTTTGCGCCTCAAGCCACACCTCGGGAGACGTTGAATTCATTAATGCCGTGACTTCGCCGGAGGGAAGATTGATGATTTTGGCAGTCTGTCCGGAATAAGAAATTTTGATATAAATTTGATTATATTCAGAACTGTTCTTTTTGGTTGCCGGAGTAGGAACTGACGCCGCATAAACCGTGCTGCTGCCCTGCTGTTCCAGATTCTTTTTGCAATCTTTGCCTTCGCCGTCCATCAACACTGTCGTGCCGCTGCCGTTGGAAACGATGGCGACCTCAACGGATTTGCCGGACATACTGTTGTTGTGCATGTCAACATAGTACATTACGGACGCCAGACGTCTGACGTTTGCTGTAACCGTTGCGTTGGCATAACCCATTGTGAATTTGTACACATTGCCCGTTGTGGAAACTGCGGATGCACCGGTGCCTGACAATGTAAAGTTGACCAGCGCATAGTCGGTTGACGCAAACTTCGCGTAAACGGTGTCTCCTATTTTGGCAGTTATAATCGCGGTGGTACACGCCTCGTTGGAATAGAAGCTAACCGTACCATAATTGTCCACAGTTCCGTCGAGCGCTGTTTTGCCTGTCAGTGAGTAGCTAACCTTGGTAAAGTTCGCGGTTAGCGTTGCGTTCCTCGTAGCTTTAATGGTGCCTGTCGACGCACTGGTGTTGCTTCCGCCGGTGAGCGTTACACCGGTTCCGGCGGTCCAGCCGTTGAACTTGTAGCCATTTGCCGGACTTACAGTAACGCCGGAAAGGGATGTAGCGGTAATCGGGTGCGCCGTGAGCGTTTTTGACGATGGTGCTGTAATAGAACCGTTGCCGGCACTCGCAAGTGTGACAGTGTAAGAATCCTCTTCATAATTAGCAGTGATTGAACCTGTCGCGCTCGCGCTGATCGTAATCGGATTTGATGAAGTCGTGTATCCGCTTACAGCTGCTACTCCGCCGGTAGTTGTCCAACCGGTAAAGTGATAGCCGCTTGCTGCAACTGCCTGAATGGAGGCGGTTGTCAGTGGACCAACCTGAATTGTACCGCCTGTGGTAAAGCTGTTACCGTTTACCTTGACCGTACCGTGGTTGCCCTGATTGACCGTTACGTTATACTTAGGCTCGGGCGGATAGGTTACACTTACGGAAATGGTACCGTTGCTTACAGTGTAGGTAAAGGTATACGTTCCTGCCAAGTCCGCAACAATTTTTGTGTTAGTATTGTTAACGGGGAAGCTCCATCCCGTGGAGTGGCCACGCGTCATGGTACCCGAATTCATGTCGTTTAAGTGCGAATTGGCTGATTTGAGCCAGAATTCATAGGTTGTATTGGCGGCCAAAGTGACCGAAACAGTGCGGTTTGTGAAATCGGCATGTGAATCGGAGGATGTATTTTGCTCCTTGTAGCCGAGCTGAATCACAGGCGCTGTTTCCGATATGGATGCTGCCGTTTTGTCTCCGCCGTCCCAAATGACATAATACGTTTTGCTGGCCAAAATACCTTTTAAATCAGCACTTTGATTTTGTCCGTTGCCTTTGTTGACAACAATATCAAAATGATCCCAGTAGCTCTCAAACGTATACTTATAATACGGAATATCATTGACAGTTTCGGTTGTTCCCGTAATAAACTCGCCCGGCCAAGCGGACACCTCGTTGTTAGCATCCTTCCAAACATACATATTGGTCGCGCCGGAATCTTGGTTCACATAGACAATTGTTGTGTATTTTTGCGCCTCAGTCTTTTCTATCCAAACCTTTGGACTGCCGCTTGTGGCTTGGTTAACATAAATGGTAAAAGTTCCCTGACCTTTTACATACATTGCTCCGTTTTCCGTTTGTGTGCTTGCAGTTACAGCGGTAGCTGAAGTGGAATGCGTGGACATATCTGTGTCCGAACCATCTGTCACAGTGTACTGATTGCTTCCGCTGTTTAATCTGAAATAATGCTTTTCGTTTTCGCCGCCCGAAGCGTAAGTAACAGTTCTTTTGAACACATTTGCCGAAACAAATTCATCAACAGGATAATCCTTAAGACTTGTTTGCCATTTGTTGGTGGTGCTGTCTACCAAATCACCGATCAGATACCATGAAGGCGAGGAAACCGTAACAGTGCTTGCCGAGGTTGCGTCGCTTTGAGTATAGTAGTCGTTATTCGTTCCGTCAACAGGATACGCCACTACCTTATAGGTATGTGAACCCGCTGTTGACGGGGTAATGGTTTTTGCCGTGCCGGAAGTGAGCTTATAGTCATTTGAAACGGCAAGAGAGGATTCGTAGTAATAAAGATTATACTGTGACGCAGTGACGCCGCTGTTGGCGTCGGTCGCGGTAAGGTCGACTGAGCTGCCTAAGGCAATCGCAGTGGGAGTAACCGTCACCGTGGGCGCAGTGAGCTTCTTTTTATTGACGGTCAGTTTGCGGCCGGTAGATTTTGGGGAACTGCTGTAGTTGGTTGTGTCGGAAGGCACCGCCACAACCGAATAGGTACCGGTGGATGAATATGCTCTTTCAATACTATAGGAGTTAGTAGAAACTGTGGCAACCTTGGTAGTGCCTTTATACACCTCATAACTGCCCGCATTTGTAACGGTGTCCCACGTTAACAAAACCTTTGCGCCAACAGTTGTTGCGGTTAGCGTTACATCGCCCGCGGTATTATTTAGCTTAACGTTTGTCGGCGCGGAAAGTTGCTCTTTTGCTACAGTCCAATGTGCATAATAGATTTTATTTCCGGTTTCTGTCGAACTAATAGAAGTTACTTTTGAACCGCCGGACGCACTTGTATACCAACCATCAAATGTATACCCTGATTTTGTAACATTTGTTGGTAAAGTCGCACCTGTTCCGCAAGTGTAAGAAGTAATATCACCCGCATTAATTGTTCCTCCATCTGTGTTAAGCGATACACTATAACTCCTATGCGAAACTAAATCAGATACCTGATGCGTTGAATCATTGTACGTAATCGTTACCGAATCACCGGTATGCGGAACGGTAATGCTTTTGTTTTCATTAGGATATGTTGTATCCCATGTTCCATGTGTAACCTTATAATAATATGTTCCTGCTGAAATATTATTAAATGTAACGGAATATGTGTTAGTTCCCGTTTTAGTCATGAGAGCATCCGCATCATCAGTCGCCCACGCATTAGTGGAAAACGCCGGATTATTATTTGAATCGGCAGAAGCTACATAATAACCTTTAGCTGTTACAGTGGTATTTCCGACCGCAGTTCCTGTTAAATTGGAAAAACCTTTTGTATGAAACTCAGAACTGGCAGCTATATAAAATGTTCCTCGTTTTTTGGGTATAAATGTATTTGAACTAATCGTATAATCTGTTCCGCTTGTACAATCTGAACCGCTAGCATTGTCCCATTTTACGGAATATGATGTTGAATCCAATGCGTTATAAGTTGAATTTGTCAAAGAAGGTGTTAATGTAACAGAATCATTCACATATACATCACTGCTGGTTGATTTTGATATATTGACAGAATCTCCCAATGTATACGTGTACATAGCAGTCCAACGCCAACCAAAACGAATAAAGTTATTGCTGCCTATCGTTTCTCGATTATTGCCTCCGTTACAATACGTATTACTATCACGGGTAATATCGCAGTACTTTGCTGTCGTATTTGAAATGTTAACAGCATATATATCAAAATTTTCTCCCCAGTATTCATGATTTTCATCAACAAGCAACGCATTTGAGCCATTCACAGATGCAGTTGCGGATGTTGCACTACTGGACGTGTATAAGCCAAAGGACCACTCGGTTTTTCTATCCCAACTATTGGGAATACCTATGAAAAATGTCCGTGATGAATCCGCCCCAACTGGTTGGTTACTCACCCGCGCCGCGCCGGATTGAATCACGCAGGAAAAAATCATGCATAATGCCAGAAGAATGGCAAAAGCTGACTTTGAATAATGACGTATTCTGGTCTTCATAACAATACCTCCGTTATGGGGATTTTGACTCGAAATATGGCAAAGGCAGTTAAAAAATTGCATAACTGCCCATAATTACATATAATGATTGTAACACAAAAAACATTTTTTATCAACAAAATGCCGATAGGATTATGCAACATTTCGAAATTTTGTAATATTGAATAATTTTTCATTTAAATTTTTGCTGTTTGTCACAAACAACGGACGGGCTGACAAAACGCCAGCCCGCTGAATTAAATCTTCTCTTGTTTTAATGAAACAAATTCCGCGTAATTTGTCTTGAAATCCTCATAATCCGCCGTATTGAACATCATGTTGTAGACATAGAGCATTTCGGCGCCGTCGTCGTTTTTCTCAAAAAGCCAGTCCGCGGAAAACAGCTCCTTGTCCGTGGCGGTATCAACCGCAGTCAGCCGGGAAGAATCGAATGAAACCTTGATATTATACTTCACATCATTAAAGGTGTAGTAGCCGCTGCAATTGTCTGCCGGATTGATGCAAAAGCTGTAGTCATAGGCAATCCAGCGGATTTCTTTGTATTGGTCAGGCGATTTGCCGTTGCTTGCTGCGCAGCCGCCGAGCAAAATGCCGACGCACAACAGCAGCGCCAACGCCGCAGCAATTGTTTTTTTCATATGGATTCCTCCGGTTCGGAAGTATTGTCATCGGATGAGTCGGGCGCTTGGCTGTCGGATGTCTGTGCCGCCGATTCCTGTTCGGCGCGTTCCTTTTCCAACTTCTCGCGCTGATACTCTTCGATGATTTCGTCAACGCTTCGCTCGGGTTTTCCCTCGATGCCAAACAGCGCCTTGACAAAAACAATAATTTCATTAAAGAACGCCAGAATAATCAGTCCGATGAGCGCCAACAGTCCCCACGGCGTTGTGAAAAAGTCAAACATCGCCCTCATAAAGGGGATTTTTGTGACGAGCTTACCCTCTACGTTCGAGGTTTTGATAGGCGAATCGTCCGATTGGTTGGCGTCGCCGCGCGTCACGATGTAGGTTTCGCCGTTATTCTCATATGCCTCTTTGACAACACGGTGAGTGACAAGCCTGCCTGCCATCTCGCCCGAGGTGCCTTTGTAGGTGATGATGTCGTTTTGCCTGACGGCTTCACCGTCACACTGCTGAACTAAAATGACCTCGCCGATTTCGAGCTCGGGCGCCATGCTTCCGGAGCTGACCCGAAGAAGAGAATAGCCGAAAAGCGAGGGTGTGCTGCCCGTTGCGCGTGAATAGACAGTCATGAGAAGGACAATCACGAGAAACGCAATCACAATTCCTAAGAATATGTTTTTGATTCGCCGGATTGTCCTGAAAATCTTTTGCCTTTTTTCTTTTTTCATGCCTTATTTGGTGTAATAAACGCTGTTGAAGGTACAGTCTGCGCCACTTTTGTTGGTGATATACCAAACAACTTCGGTTTTTCCGTCAACGGTTTCACCGTCTACTACCGTGCTGCCGGGAACCTTTACATTCAGCGCAACTGCTGCAGCCGGAAGGGTGGTCTGGTTGGAAACGGTTGTGGTGACACTTGCAGTATCGCCTAAAGAACCGGTGATTGTTGTTGTGACGGTCGCTGTGCTGCTGCCCTGATTCAACCTGTTATTTGTTA
>CADBSZ010000024.1 GCA_902797525.1 uncultured Ruminococcus sp.
AAGGTGCATGTGGTCTTTGACCTCGTTCCACTTGACAGTGTGACCTGCGCCGTGCGAGCAGAACACCGAGTCGCACGGATTGAGCGTATCGGAATCGGGATTGTAATTCCTTTCGGCAATCACCTCGGCAGCATTGTGGCACGGCTCATAGCCCTTTAGCGTACAAAACAGCCGCCCCAGGCCGTGCGTATATTGCAGCAGCTCAGCGGCGTAATCCTGCATTTCGGACACGGGCGCCGTGCCGTTTAACACGCAGCGCTCTCCGTTTTGCTCCGGCGGCTCAAAGCTGCCCGACATGCGCTGAATGTCCGTCATGGCGCGCCCGAGGCTTTCGGACGGGACCTCTAAGCTGAACGCATACACCGGCTCCAGCAGAATACTCTCGGCGCAGCGCAAGCCCTGGCGCACCGCGCGGTAGGTGGCTTGGCGAAAGTCGCCGCCCTCGGTGTGCTTGGGGTGCGCCTTGCCTGCAACGAGGGTGATTTCCATGTCGGTAATCGGCGAGCCGGTGAGCACGCCGACGTGCGTTTTTTCATACAAATGCGTCAAAATCAGCCGCTGCCAGTTTTTGTCGAGCAAATCCTCCTTGCAGCTTGAGTGAAAGCTGAGTCCGCTGTCGCGCTTCGAGGGCTTTAAAAGCAAATGCACCTCGGCATAGTGGCGCAGGGGTTCAAAATGTCCTACGCCCTCAACGGTATTCGAAATCGTTTCCTTATAAATGATGTTGCCCTTGCCAAAGGTCACGTCAAAGCCGAAGCGGTCAAAAATCACGCTGCGCAGCACCTCAAGCTGTATTTCGCCCATCAGCTGAACCTGAATTTTGCCGAGGCGTTCATCCCAAACAACGTTGAGCTGAGGGTCCTCGGCTTCCAAAATCCGCATTTTGGCAAGCGCTGTGTGGCTGTCAATGCCGTCGGGCAAAATCAGGCGGTAATTCAGCACCGGCGAAAGCAATGGCGAATCGCTGTTGGACTCCGCTCCCAAGCCGTCGCCCGAGCGCGTGAAGCTCACGCCTGTTACGGCGCAAACCGTGCCTGCCGCCGCTTCGAAAACAGCGGTGAACTTTTCGCCCGAATACACGCGGATTTGGTTTACCTTTTCGCCGTTTTGGTTCTTCGGGCTTTGCAGCACCTCTTTGACCTTTAGGCTGCCGCCCGTAATTTTGAGGAAGCTGAGCCGAACGCCCTGCTTATCCTCGGAAATTTTATATACCTTCGCTGCAAAATCAGGCGGATAATCGGGCATGACGGTGTAGGTGTCGAGCAAATTTAAAAACGCCTCAACGCCGTCGAGCCTGAGCGCCGAGCCGAACAGACACGGAAACACCTTACGCCGTTGAATCGCAGCGGCAATATCCGCCGTTTTAATATTGTTTTCTTCATATTTTTCGAATAAAGAATCATCGCATAACGCGAGATTTTCAAAAAAGCTGTCGCTGCCTTCATCGGTAAAATCCACACAGCCGTCGCTGAGCCTGCCTCTGATTTCATTGAGAAGAAACGGCTTGTCCGCGCCCGCCAAATCCATTTTGTTGACAAACAAAAAGCACGGCACGCGGTATTTGCGCAGCAGCTTCCACAGCGTAACGGTGTGGCTTTGCACGCCGTCGGTGCCGCTGATGACGAGCACGGCGTAGTCGAGCACTTGCAGGGTGCGCTCAGTTTCAGCGGAAAAATCAACGTGACCGGGCGTGTCGAGCAAATAAAAGGTCGCGTCGTTAAAGTTTAGTACCGCCTGCTTGGAAAAAATGGTAATGCCCCTGTCGCGCTCGAGCGCAAAGGTGTCGAGAAAGGCGTTTTTGTGGTCTACCCTGCCGAGCTTTGTGATGTTGCCGGAGCAATACATCAGCGCCTCGGACAACGTCGTTTTGCCCGAGTCAACGTGCGCAAGGATTCCCACGGTTATTTTTTTCATGCAAACACCGCCTTTTGTCGATGAGATAAATTCAGTATAGCATAATTTGCATTTTCTGTAAACCGAATAAAACATGAATAATTTTTACCGGCGCATATCGCGCGGCAATCGGAGAATCCTGTAATGTAGGCATTTTGAGTTACAAGGAGTTATCACAATGAATGTTTCAAACGCTGCCGTTCGTAAATACAGGCTGAACAACCGCTTAAATCTCATCATTTCGAGCCTGATTTTGTTTTTTTGCGCCACTTCCATTATCGCGTCCGTGCTGGCAAAGCCCGAGGAAAATTTTTGGTTTGAGTTCCGCTACATGACCGTCAACGGCACGGTGTTCACGGGGCTGGTGTCGGTACTGATGATTGTCTGCGCCGTCGCCGAAATACGCACGGGGCATGAAATTGAGCTGCGCAAGCTCTATTATTTTCGGCTGTCATCGGCGGTGACGGAGGTGATTATCGCCGTCGTGATTTTGATGTCGTTTTTGCCCTTTGTGCCTGACAGCCCGAATTTGCTGACCTATGAATCCTTTAGCATGCATGTTGTCATTCCCCTGCTGTCCGTCATTTCTTTTCTGCTAAACCGCTCGCCCGTCGGCTATCTGCACCCGCTGCTGCGGCTCAACTGCGCGTGGCTGATTACGCTGTACGCCGCGGTGGTGATAACCCTGATTTTGCTCGGCTTTATTCCGCCCGACAAAATTCCCTATTCGTTCATGGACGTTTATTCGCGCCCGGTGTGGTATTTGATTACCTTCGGGTGTTTTATTTACAGCTTCACCTATGTGCTGTCGGTGCTGTTTACGGAAGGCAACCGACGGCTGTCGAAAAGGTGGATAGAGGAAAAAAGCGGATAAACGCAAATGTTTCTTTAACAGCGTAGGGGCAACCCTCGCGGTTGCCCGTTTGCCGCAGTAAAACTGCGGCAAATTGACAGCCGCAAGGGCTGTCACTACCAATGACTATCAAGGATTTGAACCAGTCAACATTACTCAAGCGAATTTTTACAAACAGAAAGGCATGCCCAAATCGGACATGCCTGTTATTATTCCAATATTGAATTATCTGCGACCCCTTCTGCCGCGGTCGTTATTGCGAGGTCTGCGCGGACGCTGGGGCTTGTCGTCACCGTCGTCCTCGGGAGTCAGGCCGTCAACATCAATCAGCACCTGGCGGCGGCTGAGGTTGAGTCTGCCCTTGTCGTCAATTTCGGTCACCATCACGCGGATAATATCGCCGACATTCACAACGTCGGTCACGTTCTCGGTGCGCTTAACGTCGAGCTGAGAAACATGAACCAAACCTTCCTTGCCGGGAGCGATTTCAACAAACGCGCCGAAGTCCATAATTCTGGTAACCTTGCCCAGATACATAGCGCCGGGCTCGGGATCGGAAGCGATGGTCTGAATAATATCAATGGCACGCTGGCACTTTTCGGCGTCAAGGCCGGCA
>CADBSZ010000025.1 GCA_902797525.1 uncultured Ruminococcus sp.
ATCACCACCGACGGCAGCTTCAGCGACATTCCGCGCGAGGACTATGTCAGCAGCGAGGCGCGCGTTATCAACGAGCTGAAGGCGATTGATAAGCCGTTTATTGTGCTGCTCAACTCTGCCAATCCGCAGGCGCAGTCCACCAAGCAAATGGCGGAGGAGTTATCCGCCAAATATCAGGTGCCGGTGCTGCCCGTCAGCTGCATGGACATGGGGGAGCACGAAATCAAAATGATTCTCGCTCAGCTCTTGTTTGAGTTCCCAATCCGCGAAATCAAGGTTGACATTCCGCGCTGGGTGGTTCAGCTCGACAAAGAGCATTGGCTGAAATCCGAGGTGTTCGGCGCGATTCAAAACGCCGCGCGCAAGGTGGAGAAAATCCGCGAAATCAAGCAGGCGGCGGATCATCTCACCGGCTGCGAATATATCACCTCCGCCGAGCTGACGGGGCTTGATTTGGGCAGCGGCTTCGCCACCGTCAAAATCACCCTCGCTCCCGAGCTGTTTTACCGCGTGCTGTCCGAGGAAACCGGGCTTGACATCGCCGACGAGTGCGCGCTGATGAACTGTATTAACGATTTGTCGCAGAAGCAGCGCGAGTTTGACAAAATCGCGCAGGCGTATGAGCAGGTGCGCGAAACCGGCTACGGCATTGTGATGCCCACCATCGACGAGCTGAAGCTCGACGAGCCGAAAATCATCAAGCAGAGCGGCAAATACGGCATTAAGCTCAAGGCAAGCGCGCCGTCCATTCACATGATGCGCGTCGAAACCGAAACCGAGGTCACGCCGATTGTCGGCTCGGAGCAGCAATCCGAGGAGCTGGTGTCTTATCTTTTGCGCGAGTTTGAGGAAAGTCCCGAGCGCATTTGGGAAAGCAACATCTTCGGCAAATCCGTTCACGAGCTTGTTAACGAGGGGCTTCACAACAAGCTCAGCCGCATGCCTGCCGACGCCAGAAAAAAGATAGGGCAGACCATTGAGCGCGTTATCAACGACGGCTGCAACGGACTGATTTGTATTATTCTCTAAAAGAACAATTAACAGAGGGCAGGGGACTGTCCTCTGTTTTCTTATCTGAACAGTTATTTTTTCGAGATAATGCCAAAGTTGTGTAAAATGACGAAAAAACGCGACATCTCCGTTTGATATTGAAAAAACTGACAAAATGAACTATAATACTATATGTATGCATATTTTTTCTTTCGGAGGTCAATTCTATGTTTCAAACGGGCATAAACGCGTTGCAAAGCGTCACCGCTGAGCTGAGCATGGGCGAAAGGCTCATTTCGTCGGCAAAGGTCATTCTGACCGGCTTCGTGGTTGTTTTTGCTATGCTGTTTCTCTTAATTCTGATTATCAAGCTCTACAGTGCCATCATTTCGGGCGCGCAAAAGGCGGCTGATAAAAAAATGCGGAAGAAGGAGAAGATGCTCGAGCCGGTTGCAAGCCCTGTTGTGCAGGCAAAGCCGGCATATGTGACGCCTCCGACCGTTGAGGAGGGGATTCCCGAGGAGGTTGTCGCGGTTATCGCGGCGGCTGTCGCGGCGAGTACTGCTCCCACGGTAAAAACCCGCATTAAAAGCATCAAAAAATCAAACGGCGGACGTTCTGCATGGGCGAATGCAGGTGTTCTTGACAATACACGCCCGTTTTAAGCCAATAAAGAAAGGAACGTAGCTGTTTATGGAAATTCTCAACGGCTTTCTCGACGCCATTCGCGGCATTTTTGAAAGCTCAGGTCTTATGAGCCTTAACTGGCAAAACTATATCATGATTGCGGTGTCCATCTTTTTGCTCTATCTCGCAATCAAAAAGCAGTACGAGCCGCTGTTGCTTTTGCCGATAGCCTTCGGTATGCTGCTTGTCAACCTCTATCCCGAAATCATGGCGGCGCCCGAAGTCACGCTGGTTCCCGTCGCCGACAAGGCGGACCCTGCCGCGGCAGGTCACGCCATGCAGTTTGTGAACGGGCAGTGGTTTTATGAAAGTCCCAAATACGGCGGCTTGCTGTATTATCTTTATCAGGGCGTTAAGCTCGGCATCTATCCGCCGCTCATTTTCCTTGGCATCGGCTGCATGACCGATTTCGGTCCGCTGATTTCCAACCCCAAGAGCCTGATTCTCGGCGCGGCGGCGCAGATTGGTATTTTTGTTACCTTCACGGGCGCGATTTTCCTCGGCTTCACCGAGGCGCAGTCGGGCGCCATCGCCATCATCGGCGGCGCCGACGGCCCCACCGCTATCTTCGTCACCACAAAGCTCGCGCCCGAGCTGCTCGGCTCCATCGCCATCGCGGCGTATTCCTACATGGCGCTTGTGCCGATTATTCAGCCGCCCATCATGAAGGTGCTCACCACCAAGAAGGAGCGCGCGGTTGTGATGGAGCAGCTCCGTCCCGTGTCCAAGCTCGAAAAGATTATTTTCCCGATTATCGTTGTCATTCTGATTTCGATTTTCCTGCCCGACGCGGCGCCGCTGGTCGGCATGCTCATGCTGGGCAACCTGTTTAAGGAGTCCGGTGTGGTTGACAGAAT
>CADBSZ010000026.1 GCA_902797525.1 uncultured Ruminococcus sp.
TCGGTAATATTGCCTTCGCTGTCAAGCGTGACGATGATGTAAGACGTAATTTCCATAGGAATGTCTCCGTCCATGCCGTGCTTTTGAATTTTGAAGGGCTTTGCGTTTTCAAAGTTTTCCGAGTTGTCCGTGCCTTCCGGGTTGCTGTCATCAAATTCGCCGGGAGGAAACAAATCAAATCGGTTGTTTTTCTCCAAAAGCTGATTCAGACCGTGTTCCATCGTGCGCACGGAGTTTGCAAAATTGTTGATGTTAACCGCCGCAAAAATGCCCAGAATCACAATTCCGATGAGCAGCATATTGATGAGGATAATCCGCCACCTTAGTTTTTTAATCATTTTTATGCTCCAATCTGTAGCCCATTTTTTTGATAGCCTTTATTTCTGTAGAAGAATTAATAAAGTGGAGTTTGCGGCGCAAAAACGAAATATACGCTTCCACATTGTTTGAGCCTGCGTCGGAGTCATAGCCCCAAACCCTGGTGATTAAATCCTCTTTTGAAAGAATCATATTCGGATTGGCAATCAGCAGCTTTAAAATTTCGGCTTCCTTAAAATTCAAACGAACCGATTTGCCGTCCTTGCTCAGCTCGCAGGTGGACGCGTTAAACTGAAAATCGCCGAAGCCCGTTTCGTCAAGCATTACCTCGCCGTGGCGGCGCGTCAGCGCCTTAATACGCGCCAAAAGCTCCTCGGGCGCAAAGGGCTTGGTCATATAATCGTCCGCGCCGCTGTTGAGTCCGCTCACCTTGTCGGGCACGGTGTCCTTGGCGGTCAGCATGAGAATCGGCGTGTTGATTTTATTCTTGCGCAGCTCATATGCAATCTGAAAGCCGTCGCGGTAGGGGAGCATGATGTCGAGAATAATCACGTCGTAAATCCCGCTCAGTCCGTAGTCCAGTCCGTCGTTGCCGTCGTGCACCACGTCAACCATATATTTTTGTTCTGTCAAAATCTGCTTGAGCGCGCGCGCCAGCAGCTTTTCGTCTTCAACAATTAATACCTGCATGTCATTACCGCCTTTTCTTTAGAATATGAAAATACTGTTTATATACTGATTATAACAGTTAAAAGGTTACACGGCAAGCCTTAAAAAACGCTGAAAAAACATTTTTCTTTTTTAATTTGCGCCTTTTTGAACCATTCGTCAAAAAACGGAATTATTTTAAAATTTAAGACTTTTTTAAGGTTGCGCCGTTATGATAAAGCCAACAAAGAAAGAACGGCACACCGAAAAAAGAAAACCTTAAAAAATTTAAGGCTTTTTTAAGGTTGACGCGGTAAGATACAGCCGTAAGCTAAGAAAGGGGTTCGCACCATGAAAATTCAAACCGTTTTCGAAAGAACCGAAAAAAAATACATTCTCACCATCTCTCAGCGCAACGCGCTGCTGAAAAGAATTGCGGAATACATCAAGCCCGACGAATACGGTGAAAGCACCGTTTGCTCGCTGTATTTCGACACCGACAACAATCAGCTGATTCGCCGCTCGATGGAAAAGCCGGTCTATAAAGAAAAGCTCAGGCTCAGAAGCTACTCCACCCCGAAGGCAGGCAGCAACGTATTCCTTGAGCTGAAAAAGAAATACAACGGCGTGGTTTACAAGCGCCGCAAAACGATGGAATACACGCAGGCGATGGCGTATCTCAACCGTGGCGTAATGCCCGACGATTCGCAGATTATGCGCGAAATTGACTGGTCAATGCACTACTACAAGGGCATCAGGCCGATGATGTTTATCGCCTATGACCGCACCGCGTTCTACAGCAAAACCGACCATGAACTGCGGCTCACCTTTGACCGCAACGTTCGCTTCCGCACCGACAATCTTGACCTTTCAAAGGGGCACTACGGTGAGCGGATTCTCGAACACGGACTTTGCATTATGGAAATTAAAGCGCTGAGCACCATGCCGCTCTGGCTGACCGAGGCGCTGAATGAATTAAAGCTGTTTCCGGGCACGTTCTCCAAATACGGTACCGCATATCAGCTGACCGAAAGCAGAAAACATCAATTTGAAGGAGGACAATACTGTGCTTGAAACCATTTTCCAACCGATTTATTCATCCACCGACCAACTCACCACTTCCGTATATCTCATTTGCTCGATTGCTTCGCTTGTTCTCGGAGCAATCATCGCGTGGGCGGCAGGCTTTAAAAGCCGTCAAAGCAAAAGCTTTTTGCTGTCGCTGTTGCTGATTCCCGTCATCGTTCAGATGGTGATTATGCTCGTCAATGACAATGTCGGCGCCGGCGTGGCGGTCATGGGCGCGTTCTCGCTGGTTCGTTTCAGAAGCGCACCCGGCTCCGCAAAGGAAATTGTCAGCATTTTCCTCGCCATGGCAACCGGCTTGGCAACCGCAAAGGGGTATCTCGCGTTAGCGGCGCTGTTCGTAGTGGTGATTTGCCTGATTATGGTGTTGTCCAACTTCATCCGCTTCAAGGAAAAGGACGACCTGCAAAGAGAACTGCGCATCACCATTCCCGAGGATTTAAATTACGCGCACGAGTTTGACGACCTTTTTGAAACATACACCAATTCCCAAAAGCTACTCAATGTCAAAACCGCCAACATGGGCAGCCTTTATAAGCTCACCTACCGTGTTGAGCTGAAAAGCGAGGACGATGTGCAGCGCTTCATCGACGATTTGCGCTGCCGCAACGGCAATCTTGAAATTGCCGTCCTGCTTCCCGCGGTTAACGAGGGTACGCTTTAATACGTTTTCATCTACACTTTTCTTAATGTATCTCCTTAAAGTAAAGCGGAGCGGCTGATAAGGCTGCTCCGTTTTACTGTTAATTTTCCGTCTTATTGTGGTTGCGGACGTTGCGTTCCGAGAACTGAATCAAATTAAACAGCGACGACGCGCCCTTGTCAAAATAGCTCGAAATAATGTCGGGAGACAGCGTCAGCGCCAGCTCCTCGCGTTCAATCACTGCGTCTGCAATCTCCAAATCGAGCATCATCGAGGCGGTGGTCAAATTTTTATAACGGCTTTTATCGAGCGAAAACATGCTTTGCACGTTGCTTTCCTCGGCGCAATATATCGCACGGAACACCTGATACTCGGCGCCCATCAAATAATTGCTGACGGCGTTTGTCAGCCGCTTGCTGCCCATCTGCGCCAGCAGGTCATACACGATTGTGGTGGTGTTCATCAGCAGCTTGCGGTTGATTTGGTTAATCATATTTCCCTTGAGGTGCCGGATGTCATCGCTGTCGGGCATGTCGGCCACCGATGACGGGTTGCGCTGAACGGTTCTGCCCAGCAGATAATCGGCTGACACCTCATAATAATCCGCTGCCTTCACCAAAAAATCCAAGCCGCATTCTCGGATTCCCTTTTCATAATGCGACAGCAGCGCCTGCGAAATTCCCAGGTCGGCAGCAGCCTGTTTTTGGCTTAAACCGCGCTCCTTGCGTAAAAAAGTCATAATTCTCGGAAAATCCTTGTTCAAAACCTTGACACCTCATTTTATTTAATAGTATAATAAGTTGTTGTAAGCGTGCGCTTACTATACAAACAGTATATTTCAAATTTAACCGTTTGTAAATATCTATCGGAGAATTTTATGAAATCTTATGTCATTCATTTTATCCGCCACGGTGCGATTGACGAAACGCTGTCCGGAAAATACATCGGCACCACGGACGTCCCGCTGTCAGACAAGGGCAAGCTGGCGCTTCGCAAGCTCGACCATGAAATGAAATACCCCTTTACACAGGTGGTGTTCACCAGTCCCTTAAAGCGCTGCACCGAAACCTGCAATATCCTTTATCCGCACCTGACGCCGCTGGTGATTGCCAACCTCAGCGAATGCAACTTCGGCGAGTGGGAGGGCAAAACCGCCGATGAGCTCAAGGACGACGGGGATTTTCAAAAGTGGCTGGCAGGCGACAATTCCGTTAAGCCGCCGAGAGGGGAGAGCAACGCCGATTTTGTGCGCCGCATCTGCCGCATGTTCGAGAGCATCGTCGAGGGCTTGATGAAAACCGGCACCACCGAAAGCGCCATCGTGACCCACGGCGGCGTGATTATGACGCTGCTTGCTGTTTACGGTCTGCCGCAGGCAAAGCCCTTTGAGTGGACAATGGACAACGGCTTTGGTTATTCGGTTCGCATAACGCCCATGCTGTGGCAGCGTGACAAGGTGGCGGAGGTCTTTGCACGGATTCCGTTTAAGGATGAACAATAATATTTCTTTTTTAGAATTATCATATTAAGGAGTAATCTTTATGAACAACTACAAAATCACATTATTAAAAGGCGACGGCATCGGTCCCGAAATCGTGAACCAGGCTGTCAAGGTACTCGACAAGGCGGCGGAAAAGTTCGGCTTTACCGTTTCTTATGACGAGGCGCTGCTGGGCGGCTGCGCGATTGACGCAACCGGCGTTCCGCTTCCCGAGGAAACCGTTGCCAAGTGTAAGGCGAGCGACAGTGTGCTGTTGGGCGCGGTCGGTGGCCCCAAGTGGGACAGCCAGCCCGGCAACAACCGTCCCGAAGCCGGCCTTTTGGGTATTCGCGGCGCGCTCGGCTTGTTTGCCAACCTGCGTCCGTCCGTCATTTTCGGACCGCTGAAAAGCGCTTCTCCCATCAAGGATGAAATCATCGGCGACAACATGGACATTATGATTGTCCGCGAGCTGACCGGAGGCATTTACTTCGGCGAGCGCGGCAGAAAAGAGGTTGACGGCCGGCCTGCCGCGTGGGATACCGAAATGTATACCGTTGCCGAGGTGGAGCGTATTGCGCGCGTTGCCTTTGATTTGGCGATGAAGCGCGGCAAGCGCGTCACCAGCGTTGACAAGGCAAACGTTCTCGAATCTTCCCGTCTGTGGAGAGAAACCGTTATCCGCGTCAGCAAGGATTATCCCGAGGTGGAGCTCAACCACATGTATGTTGACAACTGCGCGATGCAGCTTGTGCGCAACCCCAAGCAGTTTGACGTTATTGTTACTTCCAACATCTTTGGCGATATTCTTTCGGACGAGGCGTCTATGATTGCCGGCTCCATCGGAATGCTCGCTTCCGCCAGCCTTTCCGGCGGCAAGCTCGGTCTGTATGAGCCGATTCACGGCTCTGCGCCTGACATCGCAGGTCAAAATATCGCCAATCCCCTGGCAACCATTTTATCCGTTGCCATGATGCTCCGATATTCTCTCAATCAGTCCGAGGCGGCGGTTGCTATTGAAGATGCGGTAGCCAAGGTGCTCGAAACCAACCGTACCCCTGATATTTATGAAGAAGGAATGAATAAGGTCAGCTGTGAGGAGATGGGCGACCTCGTCTGCGCGCAGCTTTAAGGTGAACTATGGAGCTTTATGATATGCACTCCCATATCCTCCCGAACTTTGACGACGGCGCCAAATCGGTTGAGGAGAGCCTGACGTTAATTGACGCGCTGAGAAAACAGGGAATCCGCAATATCTGTTTGACGCCGCATTTTTACACCAACGAAATGAGTCTGGAGGATTATCTTGTTTCGCGGCAGGAGGCGTTTGACGCCTTTGCGCCATATATTCCCGACGACATCAACATCGTGCTAGGCAGCGAGGTGTATGTGACGGAATATCTGTTTAACAACAATGATTTGTCCGGCATTACCTACGGCAATTCGCGTTATATTCTGACGGAATTTCCGTATAGCATGCGCTTTGAAGAAAAGGCGATGCAGCGCATTTATATGTTGATTCAGAACTTCAAGCTCCGTCCCGTTATACCGCATGTGGAGCGCTATCCTTATCTGATGGAGCACCCCGACGCCATTGAGCAGTTCAAGCAGCTCGGCGTAGTCATTCAAACCAATATTTCCTGCTACACCAAGGAAGCAAGCTTTTTCAGAAAGCGCCGTCTGTTAAAGTTTATCGACAAGGGCTTGATTGACATTCTCGGCTCCGACACCCATTCCATGACGCATAATCCGCCCGGTGTATTCCGCGAGGCGATGCAAACTATCAACCAAAAATGCGGCGCGCGCACAGCCGAACGCATGATGAAAAAAGCGGAGCATATTTTTCAGCGCTCGCTTTAATATGATTAATTGTAAAAATCCCACAGCAAATGACCCGACCCCCAAAAGTTAGACCAAAATCTAATTTTTGGAGGTCGGTATTTTTATGGCAAAATACAGTTATGAATTCAAGAA
>CADBSZ010000027.1 GCA_902797525.1 uncultured Ruminococcus sp.
AAGTCCTCTTTGCCTACGCCGCAAACGGGGCAGCACCAATCGTCGGGAAGGTCCTCAAACGCGGTGCCGGGAGCGATACCGCTGTCGGGATCGCCCTCTGCGGGATCATAAATGTAGCCGCAGGGCTCGCACATATACTTCATAATACCAATTTCTCCTTTCATTATTTTTAAAACACAGCCGATGAAACGGCATGAATTACCTTATAACAAATGCGCTCTCAGCTCTTCGCCGCTCTGCGCGCACAAATAAGCCGGCGCGATGTCAAACACGGTCTTGGCGCCGCTTGCGCCCTCGGCGTTCAGTCTTGCCGCCGCTCTTGCGTAGGCAACCAGAACGGAGCCGGTGAACTCGGGGTTGGAGTCGAGCTTTAAGCTGTATTCAATCACATGCTTTACGCCGTCGGAGGACTCGCCCGAATAAATCACCGAGCCGCCGTGGGGCAGACCGCTGTGATTTTTCTTCATTTCCTCGGCAGAAATAAAGGTAACGGTGGTGTCGTAGTCCGAGAAGTAGTTGGGCATGGTTTTGATTTCGTTTTCGATTTTTGCCAAATCCGCGCCCTCCTCGGCAACGACAAAGCACTCTCTGGTGTGCTTTTCGCGCGTGGTCAGAGTGGGATTTTCGCCGTTGCGAACGCTCTCAAGCGCCGCAGGCACGGGCACGGTGTACTGGCGCGCGTCAACAACGCCCTCAATTCTTCTCACCGCGTCGGAATGTCCCTGGCTGACGCCCTTGCCCCAGAAGGTGTAGTCCTTGCCGTCGGGCAAAACCGCGTGCGCATACACTCTGCTGACAGAGAACATGCCGGGGTCCCAGCCGCAGGAAATAATGCCGATTTTGCCTGCCGCCTTGCTTGCCTTGTCCACGTTTGCAAAGTGCTCGGGCACTCTTGCGTGGGTGTCAAAGCTGTCGATGACGTTGTACATCGCCGCGTATTTGGGCGTCATCTCGGGCAGGTCGGTTGCGCTGCCGCCGCAGATCACCAACACGTCGATGTCCTCCTTGCCGGTATCCAGCGCGGCGGTGCTTTTCACCGCAACGCCCTCTGTGTTGATGCTCAGCGCAGCAGGATCTCTTCTTGTGTAAACGGCGACAAGCTGCATGTCGCTGTTCTTTTTAATCGCCGCCTCAACGCCCCTGCCGAGGTTTCCGTAACCCAAAATACCGATTTTTACCATTTGCTTTTACCTCCATAAAAAGATTTATATCAATCGCTGATTTTCAGCGAGATATCAAACGCCTTGACCGAATGGGTGAGCGCGCCCATCGAAATAATGTCAACGCCGGTTTCGGCGATTTCGCGCAGCCTTTCGTCCGTAATGCCGCCGCTGGCCTCCAGCAGCGCTCTGCCGGCGGTGATTTCAACCGCCTCGCGCATTTGCTCGGTGCTCATGTTGTCGAGCATAATCACGTCCACGCCTGCCTCCAGCGCCTGTCCCAGCTCGTCGAGGGTGCGCACCTCCAGCTCCACCTTGGTCATGTGGCCGAGCTTTGCCTTCAGCTTGGCGACGGCGCTTGCAATTCCGCCGCCCGCGTCAACGTGGTTGTCCTTCAGCATTGCCGCGTCGGACAGGTTGTAGCGGTGGTTTTTGCCGCCGCCGACGGTCACGGCATATTTTTGCAGCGGCCGCAGGCCGGGCAGGGTTTTGCGCGTGTCGGCAATGCTCGCGTTGGTGCCTTTGACCAGCTCAACCGCCTTGTGCGTCGCGGTGGCAACGCCGCTCATGTGCTGAATCAAATTCAGCGCGGTGCGCTCGCCCTTTAAAAGGGTGCGCGTTTTGCCCTTGATTTCGGCGATGATGTCGCCCTTTTCAAGCAGGTCGCCGTCGTGCTTATACACCGTCGCCTCAAAGCCCTGCGGCTGCAACAGCGTGAACACGCGCAGCGCTGCGTCAATGCCGCACAGCACGCCGTTGTCCTTGGCGAGAAAACGCGCGGTGTTTTCCTGCTCCTCGTCAATCAAACAGTCGGTGGTGACGTCGAGATAGTTGATGTCCTCGAGCAGCGCAGTTTTGATGATTTCGTCTATATAAATGCTGTTAATCATTGGTTACCCTCCCTGACCTCGTCAAGAATAATGCTCGCGACAACCGCAATGCTTTTCGCCTCAACAAAGTCCGAGGTGATTTCATAGTTCTCGCTGAACAGCTGTTTAATGATTTCCTCAATTTCCCGGTAGCTTTCCTCGTATTTTTCGGGCTTGGGCAGGACAAAATAAGCGTCCTGAAGGATTTTGCGGATTTTGGAACGGAAGCCGTGCGGAATCGGTTTGCCCGTAATCGGACGGTGCGCAGGCTCCAGACCGAGCGGCCGTCTGCCGTATTTTTTCAGGCGGCGCGTAATGTCCTCTGCCGCGGTGCGCGAATACACCAGCGCCTCGAGCAGCGAGTTGCTTGCCAGGCGGTTGGCGCCGTGAACGCCCGTGTGGGCGCATTCGCCGGCGGCGTAAAGACCGTCGATGGACGTGCGCGAATTCAAATCAACGTCAATGCCGCCCATCAGATAGTGCTGACAGGGGAACACGGGGATTCTGTCCCGGGTGATGTCCACGCCCTCCTCCAGGCAGCGCTCGTAAATCATCGGAAAGCGCTCCCGCACAAAGTCCGCAGGCTTGTGGGTGATGTCGAGATAAAAGTCCTGACTGCCGGTTTTAACGGATTCGCGGATAATCGCGTCGGACACCACGTCGCGCGGAGCCAGCTCGCCGCGCTTGTCATAGTCAAAGGCAAAGCGCTCGCCGTTGCAGTTGAGCAGCACCGCGCCCTCGCCGCGCACCGCCTCGCTGATTAAAAACCGCTCTCTGCCCTTGTCCGCCGCAAAGGCGGTGGGGTGAAACTGCACGCGCGACAGGTTGCGGATGTTGGCGCCCAGCATATGCGCAAAGGCAATTCCGTCGCCGGTGGCAATCGCGGAGTTGGTGGTGTATTGGTACACGCGGCCGATGCCGCCCGTGGCGAAAATGCAGTAGTTGCAGCCGTAATAATGCGGCTCGCCGCCGCGCAAAATACTTAAATAGAAGCCGTTGAGGGTTTTGTGAATGGAATACAGCAGCGCGTTGTCGAGCATGTCCACATTCGGAAGCGTCTGCACCACCTCAATCAGCGCGTCAACAATCGCCTTGCCGGTGGAATCCTTGTGGTGTACAATGCGGTGGCGGCTGTGGCCGGCTTCCAGCGTGCGGCACATGGTGCCGTCGGGGTTGAGGTCAAAGTCCACGCCCAGCTCCTTGATGCGCAGCACATCCGCAGGGCCTTCCTTGACGAGCTTTTCCACCGCCGAAAGGGTGTTTTTATACTTGCCGGCAATCAGCGTGTCGTTGATGTGCAGGCGGTAATTGTCGTGCACCGTGTCAAGCACACAGGCAACGCCGCCCTGCGCCAGAGAACTGTTTGACAGCGGCAGCTCGCGCTTTGACACCAGCAAAACGCTGACGTCACGGGGAAAATTGATTGCGGCGTAAAGCCCTGCCGCGCCGGTGCCGACGATGACGACGTCATATCTTTTGTCCATTGTGAAACCTCTTTACAAAGTGAAGGAATTATACTATACTATTGGCAATAGGGGAGCCCTATTCCTTTTTATTATACTACAACCTTATAAATTAGTAAAGTAAAAATACCGAAAAAAGGAAACCAATATGATTGACAACGGAGAAAAAATTGCACGCGCGCTGCTGGTGTGCGTGGACACGGGCGCGTATGACGCCGAAGCCTCGCTTGACGAGCTGTTTGAGCTGGTAAAAAGCGCCGGTGCGCAGCCTGTTTTGTCGCTGACGCAAAAGCTCGGCCGCGCGGAAAGCGCGACCTATGTCGGCACGGGCAAGCTGGCTGAAATGACCGACATCTGCCGCGGGCAGGAAATCGACCTGATTGTGGCGGACAGCGAGCTGTCGCCCACGCAGATAAAAAATATCGAAAACGCCACCGACGTGCGCGTGATTGACCGCACCACGCTGATTCTTGACATCTTTGCCCTGCGCGCAAGGAGCAGGGAGGGCAAGCTGCAGGTGGAGCTGGCGCAGCTCAAATACATGCTGCCGCGCCTGACCGGCAAGGGCATTGAAATGTCGCGCCTCGGCGGCGGCATCGGCACGCGCGGCCCGGGCGAAACAAAAATTGAAACCGACCGCCGCCACATTCGCCGCCGCATGGAAACGCTCAAGGAGGAGCTGGCGGAAATTGAAAAGCACCGCCAAATGCTGCGGCGCCGCCGCGAAAAGGACGGCGTGATTACCTGCGCGATTGTGGGCTACACCAACGCCGGCAAGTCCACGCTGATGAACACCCTCACCGACGCGGGCGTGCTGGCGCAGGACAAGCTGTTTGCCACGCTCGACCCGACCTCGCGCGCGCTGCGCCTGCCCGGCGGCGTCAGCGTGATGCTGATTGACACCGTCGGCCTGGTCAGACGGCTGCCGCACCATTTGGTCGACGCGTTCCGCTCCACACTTGAGGAAGCCGCGCAGTCGGACATCATCATCAATTTGTGCGACGCGTCCAGCGAGGAGGCGCGCGTGCATTTGAACGTGACGCGCGATTTGCTCGATTCGCTCGGCTGCGGCGACCGCCCGGTGCTCACCGTGCTCAACAAGTGCGATTTGCTCGACGACTCGCTGCTCGCGCAGGATTTTAATTCCTACATCAAAATCAGCGCCAAAAACGGCGACGGCATCGACGCGCTTTTGCAGGCGATTGAGGACAACCTGCCGGTGCGCATGAAGCGCGTGAAGCTGCTGGTTCCCTTTGCCAAGGCAGGGCTTGTCAGCGACATCCGCGACAGCGGCACCCTGATTCACGAGGAATACACCGCCGGGGGCGTTGCCGTGGAGGCGGTTGTGGACGAAATCCTTTACGCAAAGCTGCGGCAATTTGAGGAAAAGTATTGAATCAGCCTCAGGTTTTTGTTATAATAAAAAAGGTGATAAACATGGATTTTATCGTTTCAATTGACTTTGCCATATTGGACGCGCTGCAACAGCTTCGCTGCGCGTTTTTGGACTGGTTTTTCGCATTTTTCAGCTATATCGGCGAAGTCGGAATCATTTGGATTGCGGCAGGCGTTGCGCTGCTGTTTTTCCGCAAAACGCGCGCCGCGGGCGTTATGGTGCTCACCGCGCTGGCGCTCGGCTTTTTAATCGGCGACATCGGCATCAAGCACCTGATTCAGCGGCCACGCCCGTTTTTGGTGAATACCGACGTCAACCTCTTTATCAGCGCGCCCTCAGGCTTCAGCTTTCCGTCCGGCCACAGCACCGCTGCCATGGCGGCGACCACCGTGCTGCTGTGCACGCACAAAAAGCTCGGCTTCATCGCTCTGCCTGTTGCGGTTTTGATTATGCTTTCGCGGCTCTACAACTATGTGCACTATCCCACCGACGTCCTCTGCGGCGCGGTGCTCGGCATTTTCAGCGCGCTGGTGGTTGTGTTTGTGTTTCGCAAAACAGGCTTGGAGAAAAAGCGGATTTTTCAATCATCCTGATGATATCATGATTGAATCAAAGATGTAACGATTGCAGGGGCGAGCATTGCCCGCCCGTTGCGCCGACGTTGCTTTCCCGTCTGTGTTTTGACGGTTATTCTGTCTTTTTTCAACCCCTTACATCATCACTGAATATGGGTTGCAAAATAATGAATCAATCAGGTTGACGTGCGCTTTCAAAAATGCCCTTGCATTTTTTCAAAAGCCGTGCTATAATAGTATGCAATGCAAGTTGTCATTGCGTTCAAATAAGTGAGCGGCAGGCCCTGTGCGATTGGGGCCTGTGAACCATGTCAGGCGGGGAACCGAGCAGCATTAAGCAGTTTTTCCGATGCGATACAGTCAGTCTG
>CADBSZ010000028.1 GCA_902797525.1 uncultured Ruminococcus sp.
ACGCTGCGCCTTACGGCAACGTCTTGATTGAGTCATCCGAAACGCTGCGCCCGGTCCGTCAATCATTCTCCGCGCAGGATTTTTTCGGCGTTTAAAACGCGCCGGGCGCTCGGCGGAGCAACGTCCTCCAGGGTGTAGTCAAGCCCCAGCTCGCGCCATTTGTACGCGCCGAGGGAATGATACGGCAGCACCTCGATTTTCTGCACATTGGACAGCGTTTGAAGAAACGCGCGCGTGCGGCGCAGCGCTTCGTCGTTGTCGGTAATGCCCGGCACAAGCACATGGCGAATCCACACGGGCTTTTTGATGTCGGACAAAAACCGAAGCATGTCCAAAATATTGCCGTTTTTCTGCCCCGTGAGCTTGAGGTGCTCTTCCTCGTCGATGTGCTTGATGTCAACCAAAAAGAGGTCGGTCAAATCGCACAGCCGCCTGAATTTTGAGAAGAACGGCTCGCTTTTGCGAAACGGCTGACCGGCGGTGTCGATACACGTGTGAATGTTTCTCCGCTTGGCTTCCGAAAACAGCTCCAGCAAAAAGTCAATTTGCAGCAGCGGCTCGCCGCCGCTGACGGTAATGCCGCCCTCGCTGCCCCAGTAGGAGCGGTAGCGCTCGGCGCGGTTGAGGAGCTGTTCGGCGGTCATCTGCTCGCCTGCGCCCGGCTGCCAGGTGTCGGCGTTGTGGCAGTAGCGGCAGCGCATGGCGCAGCCCTGCAAAAAAATGAGAAACCGCACGCCCGGACCGTCTACCGAGCCGAAGGTTTCGATGGAATGAATGTTGCCTGTCGTCATCGTTTTCTCCGTGAATCAAGTTTTTTTCATTATAATTGCTTTTGGAGAATTAAAAATTGATTTGAATCAATTTCCACATGCCTATTATACACAAAAAAATCCGCCGGGTAAAGTCTGCCGGCGGAGATTTTTCGCCCGAAAATGAAATTCGGAAGAAGTGATATATTCTGTCATTTTTCGACAGCTTTTTTTGCTTGTTTTCATAAAGTCATCCGGGCGGCAACGTAATTTTTGGGGCTACCCCTTTTTCGTATATTCCGCCCTGTGCGCGTCGTCATAGACCTTGCAGGGGGTGTGCAAATCGAGGTAGGCGATGTCGTGGTGCGGCACGCGCTGCTCCTCGGGGGGCGGCGTCATGTAGTCGCCGAACACAAGCGTCAGATATTCCTTGTAGCCGGCGGCGACGGGCAGCCGAATGCCCTCAAAGGTAACGTAGTCCACGCCGTCATAGATACGCTTGGGATATTTGACCTTCATCCAGCGCGGCCCCGAGCACAGCTCGGTGACATATTGGTTTTCCTCAAGCTTATAGCGCTGCATGTGCTTTTCGGCGGTTTGCCACAGCCGGCGGCGGAGCTTTTTGCCGCGGAAAATGCCCAGCAGCACACGGCTGCCGAAGGCAATCATGCCGCCGTGATTTTCGGGGACAATCTGCGCGAGAAACAGCGAATACATCAGCGTCCAAAAATACTGCCGCTTGCGCGCGAAATTGCTGTCGGGGCACACGTCGAGCGGAAACACGTCGATGACCAGCCCGTGCGGAATGTCCACGTCGGTTTGGTTGGCCTTGACCATGGTGTAGTTGGTGTCGGTGACGGTGGCGAAGATGTTGCCCGTGAACATGGCCTCGTCCGTGCGCAGCAGGCGGAACCTGCCGTCGGGATATTTTTCCTGCCACAGCCGGCACAGCCGCTCATAGTCGGGGCGCGGCAGCAGCAGGTCGATGTCGTCGTCCCACGGAATAAAGCCGCCGCTGCGCAGCGCGCCGATTAAGCCGCCGCCGATAAAATAAAAGGTGATGTTGTTTTCCTCGCAGAATTGCTTGAAAAATTTGAGCATGTCAAGCTGGGCAAGCTGCAATTCGCGCAGCTGCTCCGGCGTGAGTTTTACAAGTTGTGGTTTTTCCATATGCACTCCGGTAAAGTGTAACTTTTTTCTTACAGATGCAGGGGCGCACCTGCGTTTTTTCAGAAAGGTTATATAGAAAATAACAGCGGACAGATACGTTAAGCTTGTCCGAAAAAGCAAAAACAAATTCCCATCAGCAGCGGCTGATGTATCATATAAATCCAAAGGGTGTATTTGCCGATAAAATCCAGCACGGGAATCCGCGCCTTAAAAAACCGCTCCCACCGCAGCGCGCATATCGCCCGCCACAGAAAAAAGCCGCATATAAACAGAAAAATCCACGCAAAAAGCGGAAAATAATCGGTGGAAAAGAATTCGTTGTTATGAATTCCGAAGGCGGCAAAATAATTTGTGCGGTACAACGCGTCGGGCAGCTCCAAAAGACGGACTTCAAAAAAGCCCAGATATTGATTTGAAACGCCGAAGAAAAAGGCGAACAGCGCAAACGCTGCTGCCGCGCCGACAAAGGGGTTGCGCTTTTCCAGCCATTTTCTGACTGCCTGCGTCAAAATCATCGAGCAGCCAATCAGATTGAGAATTCCGAAAATGATAATCTGATCGGGCATCACCAGCGCCGTCACCAGCGTAATCAGCAGTCCGCAGGCGTTGACAATCAGTCCGCGGCGGTAGGCATGGCGCGAAAAATTGAGCGAAACGCCCGATATTAGAATAAACGAAATGCAGATAAACCGCTCCCACGCGACCACGCCGGGGTACATCGCCCAACGGGTGTCAACCCCGTACACCATAAAAATATCGTACAAAAGGTGAAACACCAGCATATTAACCAGCGCCAGTCCGCGCAGGGCGTCAATCAGCCGGTAGCGCTCGCGCGTCACGGCATTTCCTCACCGGCGGCAACGGTGTTTTCGGCCACCTTTTGCTTTACCAGCTCAATGCGCTCCTTGGAGCCGCTGTTTTTGATTTTGCGCTGCCAAAACGGAATTTGAATCAGGCCGACAATCGTGCCGACGCCGTAGGCGACATGCAGCAGCGGAAAGATGACCGGCAGCAAAATAAACTGCGGCTGAATGTTTTTGAGGGTGCAGCAGCTCACGGAGTTCACAAAGTCGAACATGCCGTAGAGCACCAGCAGCACCTTGAGCGCGAACGAATGACCGAGCACGGCAAGGAAAATCGTCACCGCCAGCATCATCACGAACAAAAACGGCGCAAAGTGAAAATAAGACAAGCAGCCGGGGCACTCGGACAGCGTTAAGCCAATCCACTTGCCGTTGCCGAATTTTTGTTTAATCATGTGCTTGAGGGTGTTGCGCGAATGCTGATACGAAATAATATCGGGACAGCAGCACATTTTGTAGCCTGCCATGCGGATGCGGTAGTGGAACTCGTTGTCCTCGGTTCTGCCCAAATCCTCGTTAAAGCCGCCCACCTCGGCAATCACCTTGCGGCGGTACGCGGCGTGAAACAGGCTGTCCATATATTCCTTTTCGGTGGACGGACGGCGATAGCCCGCAATCGAGCTGCCGAACAGCGAATCCTCCGCCGCGAGGAGCGTGAGCTTCCACGCGCTGACGTTGGAGCTGATGTTCGGTCTGCCGCCGCCGACGACGTTCTCCCCCATTTTGAGGTTGTAGACGTTGCGCGACACAAAGTTGCGCGGAATGCGCGCGTGGGCGTCAACGCGAATCACCACGTCGCCCGTAAACACCATCAGCGCCTCGTTCCACGAAGCCGCCTGGTTGCGCTTGGGCGCGCGCACGATTTTTACGTCGCGAAAGCCGAAGTCGGTTTCCTTAAACCGCTTCATTTTTTCGTAGGTGCCGTCGGTGGACATGCTGTCCACAAACACCACCTCAATTTTGCTGTGGGGATATTCCTGCAGGGCGATGTCGCCGAACAGGCCGTCAATCGCCTCCGCCTCGTTGTAGGCAATCATACAAAGCGAAACAATCATGCCGCACCTCCCGGCTCAAGCGCAAACAGCCATTTTGCCGACAGCACCGCCGAAACGGAGAAATACGGCAGCACATAAAACGCCGGCACCACAAAGAAGCACAGCGCAAGCCAGCCGGCAAAGCTCAGCGCAAGCCGAAGCGTTTTGCCGAAGTGCCTAAACGAAAAGCCCAGCGTGCCGAACACGGTTTTGCCGATTGTCGCGTCGTCGTGCAGGGCGTAGTACATCAGCGGCCAGTGTACAAACAGCATATACATCAGCGCCCCGATGAGCCCCGAAACAACGCCGGCGGCAATCACCGCCGCGCCCTCGGGCGTGAGGACGGACACATCCTTGAACCAGTCCGGGAAAAGCGCCTCCAGATAGCGGCTGACGTTGAGCACGCCGAAGGTGAATGCAAACAGCAAATAGAGCAAAAGATTGATCAGCACCGTTCTGAAATACCGTCCGGCGCCCCTGAAATAAAAGAACACGTCGGTGATTTGACAATCCTTTTTCACCGCGACGTTTGCCGCCGTTTTGAAAAAGCCGTTGAGCAGCGGCGAGCCCGCGAGCATCAGCAGCACGCCGCCGAACGCGGTGGCGAGATAGGCCGGGCTTTCGGCGTCGCGCACCTCGCCGGTGTTGAAGTCAACGTCCTGAAACGCAATCAGCAGCACCGAAATCACCACCTGCGCCAGCATAAACGCCGCAAAGGTGACGCCTGCGGCGGCAAGCACAACCGTCCAGTTGCCCTTCAGCGCCGCGCGCGCCTGTTCTTTTACTTGTTTTTCTGCTTTCATCAATTTTCATTACCTGCCAATTTTTAGGATTTTTGTGAGCGCGGCATACCGTCAGCCGCGTCGTTTCAGCCGTCAAACTACTCCGCTACAAACAGCCGGTACATCGCCTCCAGGCAAATCTGCGCGTGTTTGAAGAAGTTTTCCTTGTCCATGCTTTCGTCGGCGTTGTGCATGTTAATCGGGTCGCCCTCAAAATGCGGTCCGAAGGCAACGCCGTTGCCGCCGAGCTTGCGCGCATAGGTGCCGCCGCCGGTGGCGTAAAGCGTGGGCGCCTCGCCCGTGACGCTTTCATACGCGGCGCTCAGCTCGCGAATCAGCGGCGAGTCCTTTTCGAGATAAAGCGGCGGCTCGTGCGACACCGTTTCAAAATTCAGGCCGTTGTATTCCGCAACCGCCTTGAACTGGCGAATGATGTAGTCGCCCTTGACGGTGACGGGATAGCGAATGTCAAAATACGCCTCGGCGGTGTTGCCCTCAATGTGGATAATGCCGAGGTTGACCGTCAGCTCGCCCGACACGGAGTCGCTCATTTTCAGTCCCAGCGACCTGCCGTTGGTTTCGCAGTTCACCGCGTAGTCGATAAACGAGCACAGCGCGCCGATGTCGTGAACATCATAGGCGCTGGTGATGAGGTCAATCAGCAGCGTGGCGGCGTTTTTGCCCTTGTGCGGCTCGCACGCGTGCGCCGCCGTGCCGCGGCTGATAATCATCAAACCGTCGATGGTGTAGTTAAATTCAAAGTTGCCCTCGCCGGCGTCCGCAAGGCGCATGAGCTTTTGCTCGTCATAGCCCGAGGAGTCGAGCATGACATACGCCAGGTCGGGAACGGCGTTCACCGCCTTGCCGGCGTGGAACTGCGACAGCACCTTTGCCTCGTTGGTGGGCGTGCTGACCTTCAGGTGCAAAATGCCCTTTTCGGCAAAGCAAATGCCGTAGTCGCTGTCGGGGGTAAACGCCATGTCGGGCAACGGCATTTTTTCAAAATAGCCCTCCATGTCGCTCATGCCGGTTTCCTCCGCCGCGCCGAAAATCGCGCGCAGGGTGTTTCTGCCCGTCACGCCGTTTTCCTTGAGGGCGCGCAGACAGTAAAGGTTAATCAGCGCCGCGCCCTTGTCGTCGGCAATTCCTCTGCCGTAGAGCCTGCCGTCGCGCTCGGTCAGCGCAAAGGGAATGACGCTCCAGTTGTTGCCTGCCGGCACAACGTCAACGTGCGCCAGCACGCCGCACAGCTTGCCGCCCTCGCCGAGCTGAACGTGCACGCTTTTGTCGGTGACGAGCTGATAGTCCAGTCCGAAGTCCTGCGCGCGTTTCAAAATGAACGCCAGCGCGCGCTCGCACTCGTCGTTTTTTTCGCCGTCAATGGATTCGATATTGAGCAAATACGCCAAATCCTTTAGCAGCTCGTCCTTGTACTGTAGAATTTTGTCTCCGAATAACATTGCCAAAACCTCTCACTCATCGCAGTTTTTTATGTTTCCTGATGATTTTAAACTTTTATTTTACGAAGTAAGCGCTGATGAAATCAACTGTTTTCCTGTCCATCGCAGTGACAGCCTTTGCGGCTGTCAGCACTTCTTTTTTCTTTTACGGAATATTATTATCAATATCACATACGCAATATATGCCGCCAGCGCGCACAGGCTGAGCGCCGTGCCCAAAGCAAAGCCCGGGGTGCGGTAGGAAAACACGATTTTGCTCTCTCCCTGCGGCACCCGAACCGCCATGAAGCCGTAGTCAACCTTTTCAACCGGCACCGCCTGTCCGTTGACCGTCGCCGAAAAGCCGTCGCTGTAGGGCACGCTGAAGAACAACAGCGCGTCGCCGTCCTTTTTGTTGTTAAATTCCGCCGCAAAGCCGTCGGCGGTGTATTCAAACGAGGAGCAGGCGTTCTCCTTAAACACGTCGCACTGCATTTTCATCACCTGCGCGCCGTAAACATAATCGTCCGCCTCGCTCTTAAAGCTGTTCGGACTGCCGCCGTACAGCTTGTAATAATCCTTGTCATAATAGCCCGTGATGTCCGCGTAGCGCTTCATCTGGTCGCGGTCGAGCACCAGCGCGTAGAGCAGCGCCTCGGCGCGGTTGTTGGTTTTCACGCGCTCAAATTCCTCCTGCGTAATGTAGGAGTCGAACGCAAAACCCATGGGAATATAGTTTTCGTTTTCATAAATGCGGAAGTCGTTGCAGGATTTCAAATACTTCCAGCCGGGCATTTTCGGCTTGCCCTCTTTGTCCTCAAAGCACTCGGCGTCCTCGGGGTTGTTGCTGTCGAGCATGTCGTCAAAAAAGTACTTGCAGCTGAAAAACGGGCGCAGTCCGTAGGCGGAATAATCCGGCCGCGAGGCAACGTCGCGCGTGATGCCCAGCTTGCTGTAGAACTGCATAATCGACGTGGAAACCGAGCTTTGGAAGCAGTTGATACTCGGCACCTTCCAGAACATGGC
>CADBSZ010000029.1 GCA_902797525.1 uncultured Ruminococcus sp.
AGATAAGCACCGTCAACGGCGACACCGTTGAACAAAAGATAATTGAAACCGGAAGTACCCACAATGTCGCTGCAAGCGAGGTTGAAATCAGCTCAAACATCCTTTTGAGTCCGCGCCTGAACATCAAAAATGCTTTGTCACGCCATAAAAGCTCGTCCTCCATGGTCGTCTTTTTCGTCAAATGCAGTTTTTTCACGCAGAAATCAGTGATAGGATCGGCCCACAACAGAATGCCGAAGGTCGCCGAAAACGAAAACAGCATGCCTAAATCGCCGACCAAAAAAGGATTGGTCGCCGTCATCAGCAGGGCGGCAACGCCGAGCGAATTGACTCCGTCCGCCTGTCTCCATACGCAATCCGCCGAATGAATCATCAGCATCATGATACCGGCGCGGACAACAGAGGGCGCAAAGCCCGTGATTGCCGCAAACGCGGCTACAAACGCCGCAACGATAAGAAGCGTCACCCATGCCTTTACTCTCAGCTTGCGCAACAAAAATCGGATAAACAGCGTGACAATCGTTAAATGCATACCGGACACGACAATTAAATAGGAGGTTCCGGTCTGTGTAAACGCCGCGCGTGTGTCGGGCTCCAGCGCATATTTGTCGCCGAGCAAAACCGCCTTGGCAAGCGCCGCCGACTCGGTGTTCAGCAGATTGTCTAAGCTTCTTTTCAACAACTGCCGCACTCTTACAAAAGGAGTGTAAGGCGTAAACCGCTTCTCCCCTGTTGCTTTCAAAAGCGAACTGCTGCCTTCGGTCGCCGTCAAAAAGATTCCCTTGGAACGGTAGCTGCTGACTTCCGTCGCCTGCGAACTCACCATTCCGCCGACAACATCAAACGTTTCCAGCTCGTTGTAGCCAAACACGGAATAGGATAACTTCGTTTGAAAGTCCTGCCCGTCAATTTTTTCGGTTTGCACGGTTAACACCGTTGCTTTGCCGCGCAGCTGCGGTTCATCGCAGATGAAGCCTTCTACATATATTTCTTTTTCGGAATAATTATCAATGATAGGTTGCTCAATATAATTCTGGAAAAGAATAAAAGAGGAAACGGCTACCAACCCGGCAGCACCGGCAGCAATTAATTTGACACAAAGCTTTTTATGCATTTTAAGGCCTGCGACGGCCCCGGTCAATACGGCGAAGCCTGCCGTAACGAAAACCACTATCCGCAAAAGGTCTGTGTCGCAATAAAAAACGACCGTTAAAACCGACAAGTACACAAGTCCTATCAGTCCAAACGGTCGTTTCATTTCTGTTACCCTTTAGTGCTTACGCTTATTTATTGAAGATTGACATAATGTCATAGAATGTATCGTCGTCATCGGTGGTATCCTTTACCGCGCGCGAGGTTTTTTTCTCGGGCTCGGGAGTGTCAACGATAACGTTGTCAATGGGCTGTGCCGCAGGAGCGGAATCGCCTGCACCAAAGCCGGTCGCGATAACAGTAACGCTCATCTCGTCTTCCATCTTGTCGTCGATAACGGCACCCCAGATGATGTTCGCGTCTTCACTAACCTTATCCTTAATCATGGTGGAAGCCGCGTCGATGTCGTCGAGGCTAACGTCAGAGGAAGCGGTGATGTTGATAATCAAGCCCTTGGCGCCGTCGATAGAGGTTTCGAGCAGAGGGCTGGAAATCGCCTTGTCAGCGGCAACGGTCGCCTTATCCTTACCGGTAGCGGAACCCATGCCCATGTGAGCATAGCCTGCGTCCTTCATAACGGAGGTAACGTCGGCAAAGTCGAGGTTTACCAAACCGGGCAGCAGGATGAGGTCGGAGATACTCTGAACACCCTGACGGAGAACATCGTCGGCAATCGCAAACGCGTTCTGCAAAGTGATGCTGGTATCGGATACATATTTTAATCTTTCATTCGGAACGATAATCAAAGAGTCAACGCAAGCGGAAAGCTCGGCAATACCCTGCTCAGCCTGAGTCATTCTTCTCTTGCCTTCAAACGCAAACGGCTTTGTTACAACGCCGACGGTGAGAATGCCCATATCCTTCGCAATTTTCGCAACAACGGGAGCCGCGCCTGTGCCGGTGCCGCCGCCCATACCTGCGGTTACAAATACCATGTCGGTGTCCTTGAGCAGCGCAGCGATTTCGTCCTTGCTCTCCTCTGCGGCGCTCTGGCCGATGGCGGGCTGTGAGCCTGCGCCCTTGCCGCGCGTCAGCTTTTCACCGATTTGAATCTTCTGTGACGCCTTTGAAAGACGAAGCACGTGCTCGTCGGTATTAATTGCGATAAACTCAACGTTTTTAACTTCCATAGCAACCATGCGGTTAACAGCGTTTCCGCCGCCGCCACCGACACCGATTACTTTAATTTTAGGCATATACTCGCTTTCCAGTTCCAGTTCAAAAGCCATTTTAACTTCCTCCTTATATAGCAACGCGGCGCAGCGGCCGTTACGGCCTTGTGATACGCCGAAAACGCTGCTTTTTGTTATCATCGGTTTTCAAAATTACCGTTAGTACTCTTATGATACATACTTTGTAACTATACTATCATACTTTTAAAAAAATATCAATGGTTTTGTGTGGATTTTATTCAACTTTTTTCCGTTACCATTGTCCCTGCGTCTGCCAGCTGTTATCGTAATAACCGCCGTCAGCCTGCCATGTATCGGCAGAGTAGCCGTTATCGGTCTGCCAGTCATAGTTGTTTTCGGGCTGCGGGTTATTATATTCCTGCGAATAGTCGTATGCCGGCTCGCCGGTGTTGTTATTATAGTTATAGCTGTTATAATCGTTGCTGTAATCATATCCCACGGTCGCCTCTGTCGCCGGCTCTGTGGTTGGCGGCTCGGTAGGCGGATCGGTGGGTGACGGCTTGTAGTGCGACATCTTGTTTTTGTTGCAGGTGGACACATCCAGCGTACCGTAAACCTTGCCGGTTTTGTTGGGGTCGAGCTTTTCGTTGATGATGGTAAACGCTGTTTTGATTTTGTAGTCGATGTCCTCGGGCAAGCCGATGTTGATGTCAATGCGGTTGTCGTAATTGATAATAATCTGCGACAGGTTTGAAATATCAAAGCCGGCAACCTTTTCAACGCCGTTAGCGGCAAAGCTCTTTGCCACACTGTCCAAAATTTCGGGCACGCTTTCGTCACCGAAGTCGATGTATTCGCCCTTGCTCTTGTTTTGAATTTCGCCGCATTTGAGCACAATCAGGCCCTCGGAATTGTCGGAAGTCGTATCAAGAATTCTGCCCTTTGAGCTGACAATCAGCCAGCCGCTGCCGTCCTGAACCACATAGGTGGGCACGGCGTTTTTAATCTTTATTGTCACGGTGTCGGGAATCGCAAAGCCGATGTTGGCGCTCTCAACATACGGAAGGTTTTTGACAATCTCCTCAGGAGTACTGTTCCACGCTCCGAGAAAAATATTCTGCTGCAAATTGACATTACTGAACGCTTCAATCTGCTCTTGGTTATAGTAAACGTCGCCTTCGACGTCAATTTTTTCGGTTTTAAACAAAACGGTCAGGCTCAAAATAACGCCGATGACAATAACCGCCGCAAAAATGCCCGCGGAAATCAATATGCGCTTCATGCGCACCTGTTTTGAGGTCATCGGCTTTTTGTTGCGGTGAATTACCTCGTTTTCCTGCTTGCGGATAATTTTGGCACGCTTTTCCTGACGCTTTTTTTCGCTGTATTCGTCGACATAATAGCCGTCCTCAAAATCCTGCGGCTGCAAATTGCGCAGCTTTTGCTCACCCTCGCGGCGGAATTTTTCCTCGCGGCTCAGGTTTTCGCGGTGCTCGGCACGGCGTTTGTCGCGGCGCGCCCTCACCGCCTCCTTGATTTTGCTGTCGGAAGGCTTTTTGGATGAATCAGAGGATTTTTTATTCTGTTTTTCCTGTTCTTTGTGGAACTTCTGCGCCTGTCTTGCGGCTTCTTTTCGCTGCCTGGCAAGCTGTTTTTTCTCTTTGGAATCCAACAGATACGTCCTCCTTTTTTCAGTCGTTAAATCTTTTTTACATCCGCGCCCAAGGCGCTGAGAGTCAGTTCAAAATGCTCGTAGCCGCGCTCCAAAAATCGCACGCCGCTCAGCTCGGTAACACCCTCGGCGCACAGTCCCGCGGCGATCAATGCCGCCGCACCGCGCAAATCCGTGGCTTCCACCGCCGCGCCGTAAAGGCGTTCAACGCCCTCGACAACGGCAAACTTGCCCTCGGTTTTGATATCCGCGCCCATCCGCACCAGCTCGGCAGTGTGTCGGTAGCGGTTTTCAAATATATTTTCAATAAACACCGTGGTTCCGTCGGCAATCGCAGCGGCGGCAAGCAAGGGCGCCTGTGCGTCGGTGGGAAAGCCGGGATACGGCATGGTACGTACAATTTTCATGGGGCGGAGCCGCTTGCCCTCGGGAGCCTTGATGCGCAGCTCATTTTCAAACGCGGAAAAGGTGCAGCCGGCGTCCTCAAAGACGGAAAGCACCGCGCCGAGGTGGCTGTTAACCACGCCCTTGAGCGTAATGTCGCCGCCTGTCATCGCCGCGCAGGACATCAGCGTTGCCGCCACAATTCTGTCGGGAATAATGGCATGATCAATACCGCTCAGCGAATTTACACCGTCGATGATGACGGTGCTCTCACCCGCGCCGTGAATCTGCGCGCCGCACTTGTTGAGGTAATCGGCAAGGTCCGTGATTTCGGGCTCTCGCGCCGCGTTGGTGATAGTGGTGGTGCCGCTCGCCGTGCAGGCGGCAAGGATGATGTCCTCGGTTGCGCCTACGCTCGGAAACGGAAGAGTAATATCGGCGCCCTTTAGTCCGTGGGGCGCGCGGCAGTCCAGGCAACCGTGGCGCTCCCTGATGACCGCGCCCAAACGGCGCAGCGCCTTGAGGTGATAGTCAATCGGGCGCATTCCGATTTCACAGCCGCCGGGCAAGCAGAGCTTAACGCGCCCGGCAGACGCCAAAACAGCGCCGAGAAAAACAATGGAGCTGCGCGTTTTGCGCATCAGCTCATCGGGAATATCATGGCGGCTCAGCCCGTCCGACTGCACCAAAACGGTGCCGCCGCTGCGCTGTGCCTTTAAGCCGAGATAGCGCAGGATTTGGAGCGACGCCTCCACGTCGGACAAATCGGGACAGTTGTAAAGCACGCTTTCGCCCTTGGTCAGCACGGTCGCCGCCAAAATCGGCAGCGCGCTGTTTTTTGCTCCCTGCACCGTCACGTCGCCGCAGAGCCGCCGCCGACCCGTAATCAACATTTTAGACACACAAACACCCTCTTTTGGAATCTTACTGTATTCTATGAAAACCGGGTGGTTGTGTGCATGGGTTTGTATTCTATTATACCAAATTCAATATACCTTTGACAACGGAATAAATGCGCTCATTTGCGTTGGTAATCGCCATTTTTTTGGAGTTTTCGCTGAATTTTGCCAGTGTTTGCGCACTTTGCAGCATGGAATCGGCTTTGGCGATAACCGCTTCGCCGCTGAGGTCGGACTCTTCAATGATTTCCGCCGCGCCTGCGTTAACGAGCGCCATGGCGTTGTGGTACTGGTGGTTTTCCGCCACGTTCGGGGACGGGATTAGAATCGCCGGCTTGCCCATCGCCTGAATTTCACTGAGGGTAATTGCGCCGGCGCGGCAAATCACCAAATCCGCCGCCGCCATGCACTCGGGCATGTTGTCAATATAGGGACGGATGTCGAGGTTTTTACACTCCTCGATGTCGGCACCCTTCTCCTTGACCATATCGGGGAACCAGCCGCCGAATTTGCCGTAAGCGTGAATGTGCTGGTATCTGCCGTCCCTGCCGCTGCGCGCAATCAAATCGGACACTGCCTCGTTGATTTTCTGCGCGCCCAGGCTGCCGCCGAAGGAAAGAATAACCGGGCGCTGGTCTAATCCGAGCTTCTTGCGCGACGCCGTTTTGTCTGCGGTCAGAATTTCACCGCGCACGGGGTTGCCCGTGACGACGATGTTCGCACCCTTAAAATAAGGCTTCGCCGCTTCGACCGCCAGCATAACCTTTTTCACGCGGCGCGCAAGCAGCCTGTTGGTAACGCCCGGATAGGCGTTTTGCTCATGAATAATGCAGGGGATTCCCATTTTTGCCGCCGTTCGAACAACAGGACCGGAAACATAGCCGCCGGTGCCGATGCACAAATCGGGCTGAAAACCCTTAATGATTTTTTTTGCCTCATGCGACGAGGCAACGCTGCGGTTGATTGTTTTAACATTTTCGACAAACGCCTTCGGCGCAAGGCTGCGCTGAAAACCGCTGATGGTGATGGACTCAATCGGAAAGCCTGCCTGCGGAACCAGCCGCTGCTCCATGCCGTCCTTGTTGCCGATGAATAAAAACTCCGCGTCGGGGCGCTTGCTTTTGATGGTGCCCGCAATTGCGAGCGCGGGATTGATGTGTCCTGCGGTGCCGCCGCCAGCCAGTAAAATTTTCATGGTATTCTCCTAGTGTGGACTGTTAATAAAGTTGGTTTTCGGGCGAGCGATACTCGCCCCTACAGTATATGCAGAAAAATGATAGATGCAAAATATGCAAAAACGTATTGCAAAGCAAGAGAACAGACGCGCCGCTCCGCCGGCGTGTTGCCGCGCCGCGCTGTCCGAAGGCGCAATGGATGCAACGTCACGTTGCTATTGCTTTTCGATGTTGGCGTTGCGCGAGATGGAAAGCACAATACCCATCTGCGCAAGGAGCATAATCAGCGAAGAACCGCCGTAACTGAAAAACGGCAGGCTGATACCGGTGTTGGGCAGCCAGTCGGTGATAACCAGAATATTGAGCACGACCTGAACGCCGATTTGCGAGGTCAAACCGATACCGAGCAGCTTGCCGAATTTGTCCTTGGCGCGCAGCGACAGCGTAATGCCGCGCCACACGAGCAGGGCGAAAATCAGCAGAATAATCGCCGCGCCGATGAGTCCGAGCTCCTCAACAACAATCGCGAAAATAAAGTCGTTCTGCGGCTCGGGCAGATAGAGAAACTTTTGACGTGACTGTCCGAGTCCCAAGCCCCACAAGCCACCGGAGCCGATGGCGTAGAGCGAGTTGCGCGTTTGCCAGGTGGAGTCCCAAAGTTCGGTGCCGCGCTCCGCCGTGAGCGCCTGTCCCCAACCGTCCATACGACTCATAGCGTAGGACAAGCCGCCGGTGACGGCAAGCAATAGGATAACGCCTGCCAGCGCAATGGCGCCGATGGCAAGGTATTTGGTTTTCATTCCGCCGATATAGAGCATGATAACCGTGAGCACGCCGATGATAACAATACCCGAATAGTGGGGTTCCAAAATCAACAGACCGGCAATGGTGCCGAACACGATAACGCCCGGTAAAATGCTGTATTTCGGCAGCTCCATCATATTATAGTATTTGCTTGCCCAGTGCGCGAAAAACAGGATAACCGCAAATTTCGCGATTTCGGACGGCTGAATGTTGAAGATACCCAACGGGATCCAGCGCTTGACGCCACCCTCGCCCGAGGGCAGAATCAAAACCAGCAATAACGCAAAATATGCCGCGCCCAATACAATCGGCGCGATTTGGTGCAGCTTATTATAATTGAAGAACGACATAACCGTCATGGCGGCGATACCGATGACGATAAACAAAATCTGACGGAGCAGATAGTGGTAGCTGTTGCCGGTCGTGTAGTACGAAAAAGCGTAGCTTGCCGAGAACATCATGATGGTTCCGATGATGAGCAGCAGCAGTATAATCAGACAAAACGGCAGGTCGATACCCATGCCGACCGAGAACCATTTTGTATTTTTCATTTTTCGTTGGCGCGACGGGCGAATAAAAAACTTTTCTTTTTTCGCCTGTTCGCTTTGTCGGCGTTTTTCGTCATAAATACGGTTGACGTCGCCGCGCAAAATCACTTTTTTATTAGGAGCCAAACGGCACCACCTCTTTAGAGTTGAAAGTTGAAAACGGAAAACGGAAAGATAAATAAATTAAAAAATCGGGAATTTTACGCCGAAGCTGACAAGCAGGAAGGAAATGACGCCGAAAACGGCGGTTACAGCGCTGAATACAGCGACAATTTTCACCTCGCTCCAGCCGCACATCTCAAAATGATGGTGGATGGGGCTCATCTTAAACAGACGCTTGCCGTGGGTGAGCTTGAAGTAGCCGACCTGCAAAATAACCGAGAACATTTCGCAAAGATAAACAATGCCCATGGGAAGAAGGAGAATCGGCATTTTGACCGCAAACGCCAGCGCGCACACCACGCCGCCGAGGAACAGCGAGCCGGTGTCGCCCATGAACACCTTTGCAGGGTGGAAGTTCCAAACCAAAAAGCCGAGACACGCGCCTGCCACCGCCGCGCTGAACGCGGTGATGCCGAGGCAATAGAGCGCGCTGGCAATCAGCATAAACGCAACCGCCACAAAGAAGGTGACGGAACCGTCAAGTCCGTCAACGCCGTCGGTGAGGTTCACCGCGTTGACAATGCCGACAATCAGAATTGCCGAAATGATGTAATAGAAGAAGCCGAGATCAACCTTGCCCACAAAGGGAATGACGGTTTCGGTGCCGCAGCCTGAGAAAGCGAGCACCGCCAGATAAACCGCCGCAACCGCGAACTGAAGCACCAGCTTTTGAACGGCGGTTAAGCCGAGATTGCGCTTTTTGACAACCTTGGTGTAGTCGTCTACAAAGCCGATAATGCCGTTGGCAAGCGCAAGACCGAGACCTGCGAAGATATAAACCACTTCACTTGAAAGGTTGGCGCGAAAGGTATTGATAAATTCACTGCCCGTGAGGATGTAAACCACCGTGCTGACAATGGTGACGAAGGTGATGGCAACAATGAACATAATGCCGCCCATGACGGGTGTTCCCTGCTTTTCCTTGTGCCAACTGGGGCCGATGTCGAGAATCGTCTGTCCGAAATTGAGCTTGTGCAAATAGGGAATCAGGAATTTTCCGACGACCGCCGAGATAATGAACGCGAGAATCGCCGCGCAAAATGTCCAAATGCCGTAAACTACCATTTTTATCGTTCCTTTCAGCTTGTAGTTTTGCTTTTATGTGAGAATTTCCGTGTAAGTTTTTTGGTGCTGAGAAACCGTCTGCGTCACCGACGCCCCGGCTGCCGGAATAACCGGCTTAGTCGTTGAAGCCGGAGCTGGACGCTGCGGAGAAGGTGAGATTGATAACCGTGCCGGGAGCAACGCTCTCGCCCTCCTTCACATCCTGCGCAACACACTTGCCGCCCGAGCTGACGGCGCCCTTGAAGCTGACGTTCAGTCCGTACTGCGCCGCAACACTGTTTGCCTCAGCAGCGGTGTAGTCGGTGAAGCCGGGCACCATTACGGTTTCCGCCTTGCTGTCGTCGTCCGTATAGAGCACAATACTGCCGCCCGAGGACACCTTGGACGAAACGGCCGGAATCTGCTGAATAACCGTGCCGCCAAAGCCCTTGAGGTTGGCGGTAAAGCCGTCCGCCTCGACCTTGGCAACCGCTTCTTCCGCCGAAAGGCCTACATAGTCGCCCGCGGTGGTGTCGAGATATTTCAAATCCTCTTCAGAGTAGCTGGTCTTGATTTCAAGGTAAGGAAGTACCTCGGTCATGATGTTGATGAATACGGGCGAGGAAACCTGCGAGCCGTAGTACGCGCCGCCCGAGGGGGTGTCGAAGAATACGAGCATGGCGATTTGCGGATCATCCGCCGGAGCATAGCCGCAGAAGGACGCGATGTAGTCCTCCTCGAAAACGCTTTCCTTTTTCTGCACGCCGATTTTCTCGGAGGTACCGGTCTTACCGGCAACCTTGTAGCCCGCGACATAACCTGCCGTCGCACCTGCCGTTTCGGTGTTGTAGCCGAGGATTTCGTTCATTTTATCGGAGGTCTTTTTGGAAATGACCTGCCGCTTGACATTCTTTTCAACGTTTTTAATAACGTTGCCCTTAGCGTCGGTGATTTTGGACACCACATAGGGCTGCAGCACATAGCCGCCGTTTGAAACCGCCGCGCAGGCGGTAATCATCTGAATCGGGGTGATACCGAAGTTCTGTCCGAATGAGGCAACCGCGAAGTCAACCGCGCCCATGTCGCCCTCTGCCCAGAACTGGTCGTCGGATTCGCCCGGGAGGTCGATGCCGGATTTGTCCGCAAAGCCGAAGCCCTTGTAATAATCGCGGAATTTTTCCAAGCCGACCAGCTGACCGATTTGAATGAAGGCAGGGTTGCAGGAGTTGCAAATCGCCTGCACAAAGGTTTGACTGCCGTGACCGCCGAGAGCGTGGCAGTGGATTTCCTTGTCCTCAACCACCATCATGCCGCCGCAAACAAAGGTGCTGTTGTCGTCAACCTTGCCCTCCTCGAGCGCCATGGAGGCGGTGCACATTTTAAATACCGAACCGGGCATGTAGGTGTCCGCGACCGCCTTGTTACGCCACATGGCGGACAGCGCGGCGCTCTCCGCCTTTGCCTGCTCCTTTTCGGGCAGCGCGTCAATTTCCGCCTGCTCCTCGGGAGATAATGTATACGGGTCGTTGAGGTTGTATCCGGGAGATACGACCATCGCTTTAATCGCGCCGGTGTTGACGTCCATCGCGATGCACACGCCGCGGTTTAGTACGTTGTTGTCGGCAACGCCCTGCGCCATATATTTTTCGCAGATTGCCTGAATGTTTTGGTCAATGGTGAGATAAATGTTGTCGCCGTCCTTGGACTCGATGTTCTGTTCATAAGCAAACGGCATGTCGGTGCCGCGCGCGTTTTGCGCGGTGATGATACGTCCCGGGGTGCCGGAAAGGTACTTGTCGTACTGCACCTCAATGCCTTCCAGTCCCTGTTCGTCCGCACCGGCGAAGCCGATAACGCAGGAAGCCAAATCGTTGTGGGGATAATAGCGCTTGTAGTCGTCGAGCAGGCTGATAACGCCGTCGCAGTCATATTCCTCGCTGAGCTTGTTGACCAGCTCAATCACCTTGTCGCGCTCGGCAACCTCGATTTTGCGCTTGACAACGGAGTAGTAGTTCTTTTGCTGCGTTTTTTCGAGCACGTTGTCGTATTCCAGTCCGAGGATTTCGGAAAGGCCGCGCGCCGCAGCCTCGCGCTGCTCGTCGCTTTTGAAGTTAATCGGCGCCATGACCACCTGCCAAACCGAGGCGCTTTCGGCAAGGACGTTTCCGTTCGCGTCAAAAATAGTGCCGCGCTTGGCGGTGAGGGTGGTGTCGGCAAGCTGCTGACCAACCGCGCGCTCCTGCAGCTCGCTGCCCTGAACCAGCGTCAGAATGGCGAGTCTTGCCAAGGTCGCGCCGAAGCCCAGCACGAGAATAATGATAATCAATAAGGTTGAGCGCTGCCAAAGCCGCTGATTCGGGCCTTTTTTGGCGCGTTTTTTCGGTTTTGGGACGGCTGCTTTTGCCGGTTTTTTGTTGTCGTCCAAACAAACCTCTCCTTCCCGAGGTGATGAAATGATATTGTAATGAAAGTAGTGTCCGTTAACCTTTTTATTATAGCAGATTTTTCCGCAATTTTCAATTGTTTTGCGGAGAAAATGCAGGATAGAAACCTTCGGTCTGCTTCGCTGACAGCCGCCTTTTCAAAGAAGCTGTCCTGTAAGCGAAAAAAGAGTCAAGACGCAGTCTTAACTCTCATTCTTTTATACATATTTATTTCGGCTTGATGAAGGTTATGACCAGAGATTGGATAAAGATTCAAAAAACTGCGTGAAAATGTTGCTGTCCTGCTGTGCGGATACCTCCGCTTTGTCGCCGCTTTCAAGAGCAACAAATTCCTTTTGCGCGTTTGACGCCTTGGTCATACCGAGAACCTCTGTGGCGTATTTTTCAATTTCCGCATTTGAGAGGCTGGCTTCAACCTTCATTTGGTTTTGTATGTAGATGCTTTCCGTGTCGGCAAGCGTTTGCTCCGCCGTAATGATTTGCTGGTTCAGTTCGGTCAGCTGAACCTGTCCGACGATGATAACGCCGATAACAAAGGTAACAACCGCTGCCGCCGCGCCGCCGATGGCGAGCTTGAAGGGATTGTGCTTGCGGCGGCGGATTTTATCAATCTCATCCTGCGGCAGCGTAACCACCTTGTTGCGGTTATTCTGTTTTTGCTTGCTCTTTTTTTGCGGCTCTTCGTCTTTTCGACGTTTCGGCGCCGCTGTAGTATAATTGAGTTCCTCGTCAAAGAGGCTCAAATCATAAGCAGCATTTTGAGTTCTGTATGCCATGCTACGCACCTTGTGCCTTTCCATCTATCAAAAAATCTTCATAAAACACACTTTGGGGACTTTATATTTCTATAAAGCAAAAAAAGTTTCAAATTTTTAACAATTTGATATCCACGGGAACGTCGATTTCTATCGGATTTCACGAGGATTTTGACAATTTATCGAATATTTAGGGGTTACAATCATTTAAAACACTATCGCTAGTGGCTGTAACATTCTTTACAACTTTGTTATAATTTTACTACAAATCCCGTCTTTTGTCCATAGCTGAAAGGAAAAAATTTAAATTTTTTCGCAAATTCTCAACTTTGCACTTCTCGCTCGGGGGTTTTGGGCTAATTCTGTTTCATTTGCACAAACAGGCTTTTTATTGACTAATCTTGCTTTTGGCTTGTTTCCGCACACGCAAACGGGGAAATCCTTGGGACAGGTGCAGCCCTGACACCAAGACGCCATTTTTTGCTTGACAATGCGGTCTTCGAGCGAATGAAAGGTGATAACCGCCAGTCTGCCGCCCTTACCGAGCAGCGAAAACGCGCCGTCGAGCCCTTTGGAAAGCACGTTCAACTCGTCGTTGACGGCGATGCGGATTGCCTGAAAGGTTTTGCGGGCAGGGTGTCCGTCGCGGCGCACCCTTTGCGGCACATGCGACTTCACGATTTCCGCCAGTTGAAGCGTGGTAGTGATGGGTGCTTCCTCACGCGCGGCGATAATGCCCTTCGCAATTGAGGAGGCGTATTTTTCCTCGCCGTATTCGCTGATAATCCTGCGCAGCTCCTCAAACGGCAGGGTGTTGACCAGTTCCTCCGCCGTAACGCCGCTTTGGCTCATGCGCATATCAAGCGGTGCCTCCTCGTGGAAGGAAAAGCCGCGCGAGGCAGTGTCGAGCTGGTGGGAGGACACGCCGATGTCAAGCAGCACGCCGTCTACACGGCCCACGCCGCGAAGTTGCAGCAAATCCTTCATATCGCCGAAGTTGCCTTTGACAATGATGGCGTTTTCGTTGTTTTTAAACTTTTCCGTCAGGGTGGAAATAGCGTCGGGATCTTGGTCGATAGAAATCAGCTTGCCCGTTGTCAGGCGCTTCAGAATTTCGCCGCTGTGACCTCCGCCGCCGGCTGTTCCGTCAACGTAGATGCCGTTTTCCCTGATGTTAAGGCCTTCGATGGTTTCGTTGAGAAGGACGGGAATATGCGAGAATTCCATAACGCCCTCCTTAGAGCCGGAGCAAGGTCATCGCCTCGGCAATGACGTCCTTCTGAGAGCCGATAAACTGCTCAAACTGCTGCGGATTCCAGATTTCAATGCGCTTGTCCATGCCAATAACAAGCGCCTCGCCCTCGATGCCGGCGAACCGGCGCAGGGTTTGCGGCAGCATAATTCTGCCCGACGCGTTGGGCGACACCTCAACCGCCGAAGCGGAAAAGCTGTATTGCAGCGCCAGCGCCTTGTCGGCAGGCAGATCGCGTATTTTATCCGAAATAATGCTGAACTGCTCGGCGGACATCGCCTGAATGCAGGCGTTGCCGAAGCCGCGCGCTACGTAAAAGCTCTCGCCCAGCGCTTCGCGAAACTTGGCGGGCAAAACAATTCTGCCCTTTGTGTCAACCGAATGATTTGACATTCCCGAGAACATTTTGCCCACCTCCGTTTGTTTTTGATAAAAGTCGGTGCCATTTCGTTCATAAAACACACAAAATGACACGAAATGACACCATTTGAAACTATTATATACGATAAAACCGCAAAAATCAAGAGGATTGTCATAAATAATTGAAAAAATTTTAAGAAATTGAAATATTTTTCCCGATTTGTAACGGTTATTTCTATACAAGAAATATAAAAAGGATTGACCCGTAAACAGAGTCAATCCTTTTGTGATTGCTAATAAATTGTCTGCGAATTCTCTTTAAACTCTTTCGTAATAAACGCTTAAGAACTGTTCAAAGAATGCCTTTTGGTCGATGTCATAGCGCGCAAGCTCGCCGTCGTAGCTGATTTTACCGGGGATGCTCTCCATCACGGTCTCCATGCCGCCGCCGAACGCGACCTCTTTGGCAAGATAAGAAACCTTTGCCGCGTTGAGATTGGTGCAGGAATAGGGCGCGGATTCGTTAAATACGCCGACCGCGGAAGTAATATCCTTTTTAATCGACGCTGTCATGGTGGACAAAAAGCTCTTGGCGTAAACCTTTTGACGTTCCAAACGCTTTAAGCTGGAATCGACCTGCGATTTATCTCTGTCTCTGACAAAACGCTCGGCATCCTTGCCGACAAGGTGGTAGCTTTCACCCTCAATAAAGTTGCCGATGGTTTCGGGAGACACAACATCAATACCGCCCACTGCGTCGTTGAGCGCGGCAATGCCGTTGAGGTCAAGCGCGTAGTAGGTTTTGACGGGAATGTTGTAGAAAATTCGGCGCACAGAGGATACCGTGTTGTCGCAGCTGGATTCCTTGCCGTCGCCATAAGCATACGCCATACTGATTTGCATGTTCTGCATGCCGCTGTAGTGGCCGCTGGGGGTATACAGCGCCACCTCGGCGATGGTGTCACGCGGAACCGCCATCATCGTCATTTTGCGGTTTTTGGTGTCGATGGCAATCATGACAATGACGTCAACCTGACCGCCGGTGCCCTCTTCGTTCTCGTCCTCAAAGGTACGCTTGTCCACACCCAAAAACAGCAGGCTTGTAATATCCTTATTGTAGCGGTAGAAATTGCCGTTATAGGTGATGTAATCGCCGTCGTCCTGAACCTCGGCGGATATAACATTCGTCGGAACAACAACGTTGAGCTCAGCGTCAAGCATTTCACCCTGTCCGACATTCACCAAAATCAGTGCCGTACAGCTCAGCGCCAACACAATTGCCAACAAAACGCTGACAACGATGATGGTCACCTTTTTCCAGGTTTTCATCTTTTTTCTGCGACGGCGGCGGTGGTGATGGTGGTGATGATGGTGCTCACCGCTTGAGGAATGGTGCGAACGGCCGGTGCTTTTGGACTTGATGAATTTGTAGTCGTTCATGTCGTCCGACACAGGTATTGTGTCTGCCTGCGCGTCCTGTTCCGCCTGTTCGCTTAAATGGATATCGTTAAAATCTGTCTGCGAATGATTCTCCTCACCGGGTTTGTTCATCTTTAATCAATACTCCTTGCAATAGATAACGCCCGTCGCCGCTGTTGGTGCAGGTGCTGAGTACGAGCATTTTACTGTTCAAATCAAGCTTTACATCGGTTCTGACGTTGCTGTAGAGCGAGTGAGGGCTTTGCGCCGCGGTCAGCCAGTCGCTGAACACGCTGTCCTCATTGAAATTGAACGAGTTTAGAATGTGTCTGTCGTCATAGTCAAAGGCAGACACCACTTCATAGGTAAGCTTGCGGTCTGCCGTATAAACATAAAAATACGGATGCTCCTCAAAAAACTGCGCGTCTGCAAAGCGATAGATGGTGGCAAACATTGAGCCGTTGAGCATGTTGTGTCCGTAAAGCACTGTCACACGGTCGGAGTAGTCCTTTTTGTTCATCGACTGCGAATAAATCGCGCCGGGGAAGCTATAGTTTTTGTAAACGTCATGGTCGAGATAAAAGTTGTCATCCTCGGTGCTCTGCAAAACAGGATAATGGACGTTGGTATCGGGAATATCAATCCACGAATATACGTCGGGATTTTGCGCGCGAAGATTCTCAAAGTCGATTGGGTTGTTAACCGGAAAGCCCGTTTCATCCGTGTTGGCGGGATCAGTGATTGTTTCGGCGGCAGTTGCCGCGGCTGTCGTCACATAAGACTGCTGCACCTCGCGGTAGGTTTCTTCCGAGCTGAACAGCCCAAGCTGCTTTATCACGACATAGCCCACCGCGCCGATAATGACCAGCGCGAAAACAACAATAAGGGTAATTAACAGTTTTCTTTTTTGCTCTTGTTTCATAATATATCACCACATACTGTTTTATTGTATCATTTCTCACGCGCGTTGTCAATTCTGCCGGCGAAAAAATAAAACCCCTGCACTCAGGCAGGGGTTTGTGATTCAAAGATTAGTTCTTCTTCGCAGACTTAACAAGCGCAACAGAAGCAACGCCGCAACCGATTACGGAAACAGCAATCAGCGAGTAAGCAAGGACATCGCTGGAGCCTGTCTTCGGAGAGGTTTTGCCGCTGTCAGGCTTGGGCACAACTGTTGTTGCCTGAGTTTCGGGCTGGGTTGTAGCAACGGGGCTGTCAACAGAAACAGCGAACGCAGACAAGGTTGAGAATGCCATAATCATTACTGCAATCACAATTGTTACCAGTTTCTTCATAATTATCCTCCTGATTGACAAATTTCTAACACATAAATGTGCAGTTATCCTGTTTTGACACAATGATTATAACACATGGATTTTAAAATGTAAAGGCTTTTTTCTGAAAGATTTAAAAAAACTCCACAAAATTTTATGACTGCAACTGTCAATTTGTAAAAATTCAACTATAAAACTCTTCGGTCTATTGCATAAAAGGATGGCGGAAGGTATAATAAGAATAGAAAAATTTGCGACGGAAAGGGTAATGAAACATGAACATCGCACAGTTGCAGCAGGAAATTTTACGGCTGAAGAAAGAAAAGGACGTTTGCGTGCTGGCGCACAGCTATCAGGCACGCGAAATTTGCGAAATTGCCGACTTTACCGGCGACAGCTACAAGCTGAGCGTGGACGCGTCGAAGGTGAAAAACAAGACCATCCTGATGTGCGGCGTTCGCTTCATGGCGGAAACCTGCAAGATTCTCTCCCCCGAAAAGACCGTTCTGCTTGCTGCGCCGCAGGCAGGCTGCGCCATGGCGGATCAGATGGACAAGGAGCTGATTTCACAGGTGAAAACGATGTACCCGAACCACACCGTGGTTGCCTACATCAACACCACCGCCGACCTCAAAACGATTTGCGACGTTTGCGTTACCAGCTCGTCCGCGGTGAAAATTGTCAATAACATTGAGAACAAGGACATTCTGTTTATTCCCGACTGCAATTTAGGCGCGCATGTCGCCAAGCAGTGCCCCGACAAAAACATTAAGCTGCTCAACGGCGGCTGTCCGATTCACGCCTGCGTGAACACCGACGACGTGAAAAAGGCAAAGGCGCTTTATCCCGAAGCGGAGCTTTTGGTTCATCCCGAATGCGTACCCGAGGTCTGCGCGATGGCAGACTATATCGGCTCCACCTCCGGCATTATGGACTATGCCGTGAAGTCAGACAAAAAAGAGTTTATTATCGGCACCGAAATCAGTATCGCCGAGCATTTGCAGTATATGTGTCCCGACAAGACCTTCCACATTCTCAGCCTTAAGCTGATTTGCCCCAACATGAAGGCGACCACGTTGGTGGACGTTTATAACTGTCTGAGCGGCAAGGGCGGCGAGGAAATTGTGCTGAGTGAGAACACCATCCGCGAAGCGAAGCGCTGCATTGACGAAATGATCCGTCTGGGAGAATAACGATGCCGAAAAAAGCACTTATCGCCATGAGCGGCGGCGTGGACAGCTCGGTGGCAGCGGTTTTGATGCAGCGGCGCGGCTATGACTGCACCGGCATTACGCTCAAGCTGTTTGACAAGGAAGATGAAACAGAAAAGGAAGAGAAAGCGTGCTGTTCGCTCGATGACATTGAGGACGCGCGCAACGTCTGCCGCAAAATCGGCATTCCCTATTATGTTTATAATTTTAAAGACAGCTTTCGCGACAACGTTATCGCGCGGTTTATTCACGCATATGAAAACGGCAGCACCCCCAATCCCTGCATTGACTGCAACCGCTTTATCAAGTTTGAGAAGCTGATGCGCCGCGCCGAGGAGCTTGACTTCGACTGCGTGGTGACAGGACACTACGCCACAGTGGAATATGACGCCGAAAGAGACAGATATCTTTTGAAAAAGTCGGTTGATTTGAGCAAGGACCAAAGCTATGTGCTGTATTCTCTCACACAGAAACAGTTGGCAAAAACCGTGTTTCCGCTCGGAGAAATGACGAAGGAAGAAACACGCGCGCTTGCCGGAGAGCTTGACCTCATCAATGCCCGCAAGCACGACAGTCAGGACATTTGCTTTGTGCCCGACGGAGACTATGCCAAATTCATTGAGGAATACACGGGCAAAACCTATCCGAACGGCGATTTTGTGGACGAGGATGGAAAGGTGCTGGGCGAACACAAGGGCATTATTCGCTACACCGTCGGCCAGCGCAAGGGCTTGGGTCTGGCGCTGCCTGCTCCGATGTACGTCAAGGAAAAGAACCTGAAAGAAAACAAGGTGGTGCTGTGCAGCAACGCCGCGCTGTTTTCAACGGAGCTGTTGGCAAATGACCTCAACCTGATTTCGGTTGATAAAATTGAGGAACCCATGCGCGTAAAGGCGCGCGTAAGATATAATCAACAGGAACAGCCTGCCACGGTGTATCAGCTCGACGGCGATACCATTCGCGTAGTGTTTGACGAGCCGCAGCGAGCCATTTCCAAGGGGCAGGCGGTTGTGCTGTATGACGGCGATTATGTTGTCGGCGGCGCGACGATTATGTAGGGAGGGCTCATGAAATACGGAGAAAGTTCGTTTGATATTCTTTATTTGCTGTTCGCCGTCATTTCGGGTTTGATAATCCTATTTAAAAAACGTGATTCGGTCGGGCGGCTGATGGGACTCTCCGCACTGATTCTCGGCTGCGGCGACGCGTTCCATCTGGTGCCGCGCGTGCTCAACTACTTTGTTGACGCGGATTTTACGGTGTGGCTGGGCGTCGGCAAGCTGGTGACGTCCGTTACCATGACGGTATTTTATCTGCTGTTATATTTTCTGCACAGACAGCTGTATCACATTTCGAAGAAAAAAACCGCCGCGCTGTCGCTGTCGGTGGCGGCGCTTGTAATCATACGCACAGCGGTTTGTCTGTTTCCGCAAAACGGATGGTTTACCAACGAAACGCCGCTGACGTGGGCTATTGTCCGCAATATCCCCTTTGCCGCGCTGGGAATTGTGATGATTGTCCTGTTTTGGAAAAACCGCAAAGACATCAAAGAATTCGGGCGCGTTTGGCTGTATATCACGCTGTCGTTCGCGTTTTATATTCCCGTTGCCGTCGGCGCCGGCTTTGTGCCGATGCTCGGCATGCTGATGCTGCCGAAAACGGTTTGCTACATTTTGATGATAGGCGCGTTTTTGAGATACACATTTAGAACGAAAAAAAGGAGCTGACAAACTCAGCTCCTTTTTTACTGCACACTGATTGTTGTACGCACTGCCCTCAGTGGCACTTGTTTTTCATGGGGCAGTCCGCGCAGCCGCAGCCGCAGGTGGACTTACCCTGTTTTTTCTTGCGAAAGTGATTGATGATAATCAGGGCGACGACCGCCGCGACAACAAGCGCGACGATAATCGTTCCCAAGTTATTGAACAGCCAATCCATAGCCATACCTTCTTTACTTTACTTTAACTTCCAGACGGTTAGATTCCTTGTAAGGTCTGAACAGCAAATATCCTGCCAAAGCAATCACCGCGACGGCGAAAATCAGACCGATAACATTCAAATTACCCGTAAACGCCGAGCCGATCTGGAAGATGCACAGCGATACGCCATAGGCGAATACGCACTGATAGCCGACGGCGAACAGCGTCCATTTGGCGGAGTTCATTTCGCGGCGGATGGCGCCGATTGCCGCAAAGCAGGGCGCGCACAACAGATTGAACACAAGGAAGGAATACGCCGCAAGCTGCGTCATGCCCGCAAAGTCGAGCACGCCAAACACGCCGACAACCTCTTCCTTCGCCACTAAGCCCATTATTGTCGCAACGGTTGCCGTTGCGTCGCCAAAGCCAAGGGGAGCGAAAATCCACTTAATGCTGTTGCCGATGATACCGAGAATACTGTCGGACAGCTCGAGTCCGGGATAGAAGCCGAACACACCGTTAACCCAGCCAAACACCGAACCAGCCCAAATCAGAATGGATGACAGCAGGATGATGGTGCCCGCCTTTTTAATGAACGACCAACCTCTCTCCCACATGGAGCGCAGCACGTTGCTGACAGTGGGCAGGTGGTATGCCGGCAGTTCCATAACGAACGGTGCCGGGTCGCCTGCGAACATTTTGGTCTTTTTCAGCATGATGCCGGAGACGATAATCGCCGCCATACCGATGAAGTACGCCGAGGGCGCCACCCACCATGCGCCGCCGAACAGAGCGGTGGAAATCATGGCGATAATCGGCAGCTTTGCGCCGCAGGGAATAAACGTAGTGGTCATAATGGTCATGCGGCGGTCGCGCTCGTTTTCGATCGTACGCGAAGCCATAATGCCGGGAACGCCGCAGCCGGTGCCGATGAGCATAGGAATAAACGACTTGCCCGACAGGCCGAACTTGCGGAAGATTCTGTCCATCACAAAGGCAATTCGTGCCATGTAGCCGCAGCTTTCAAGAATTGCGAGGAAGATAAACAGTACGAGCATTTGCGGCAAAAAGCCCAGCACTGCGCCCACGCCGGCAATAATTCCGTCGAGAATCAGACTCTTGAGCCATTCAGCACAGTTGATGGCGTTGAGGCCGTTTTCAACCAAGGTCGGTATACCCGGCACCCAAATGCCGTAGTCGGCAGGGTCGGGCGCATTTTCCATAATCGGATCGACCTTTGCTCTGAGGTCGTAGCCCAATTCGTTCACCTCGTCGGCATAGATTTCATAATGCTCCGAAAAGTCCGCAAAGCTGGGCTCTTCGGCGGTGAAGTCCTCATACAAAGTCTTTGCCGCAACGGTTTTGCCGCCGGATTCCTGAAGCTCGCGCGCGCTTGCGTTCTTGAGCAGCTCGCCGATTTCGGGCTTGTTAAAGAGGTTTTCGGCGCCGTAGGCCTCGTTGGCCTCGTCAAATTCGCGGTCGCCGATGGTGAACAGGTGCCAGCCGTCGCCGAACACGCCGTCGTTCACCCAATCGGTGAACGCTGTGCCGACGGTGGTGATGGACACGTAGTACACGATAATCATAATCACCGCAAAAATCGGCAGGGCGGCAAAGCGATTGGTAACCACCTTGTCGATTTTATCGGAGGTGGACAGCTTGCCCTTGTTTTTCTTTTTGTAGCAGCCCTTAATGATAGACGCAATGTATATGTAACGCTCATTGGTGATAATACTTTCGGCGTCGTCGTCAAGCTCTTCCTCGGCGCGCTGAATGTCCCTTTCAATGTGCGCCTTGACGGAATCGGACAAATTAAGCTTTTCAAGCACCTTTTCATCGCGCTCAAAAATTTTAATCGCATACCAGCGCTGCTGCTCCTCGGGCATGTCGTGAATAACAGCTTCCTCAATATGCGCCAGCGCGTGCTCCACCACGCCGCTGAACGTGTGCTGCGGAACGGTTTTGCCGTTCTTCGCCGCCTCAACCGCTGCCTCGGCGGCCTCCATAATGCCGGTGTTTTTCAGCGCGGAAATTTCGACCACCTTGCAGCCGAGCGCGCGAGAAAGCTCGTTGATTCGGATTTGGTCGCCGTTTTTCTTAACAACGTCCATCATGTTAATCGCCACGACAACCGGAATACCAAGCTCGGTGAGCTGTGTGGTTAAATACAGGTTGCGCTCGAGGTTGGTGCCGTCGATAATGTTCAAAATCGCGTCGGGACGTTCATTAATTAGATAGTTGCGCGCCACCACTTCCTCAAGCGTGTAGGGCGACAGCGAATAAATGCCCGGCAGGTCGGTAATCACCACATCGCCGTGCTTTTTCAGCTTGCCCTCTTTCTTTTCAACGGTAACGCCCGGCCAGTTGCCGACAAACTGATTAGAGCCTGTCAGCGCGTTAAACAGCGTCGTTTTGCCGCAGTTCGGGTTGCCCGCAAGGGCAATTGTAATACTCATTTTCCTCTTCCTCTCTATTAGCAGTTGCTAACTCTCATGCAAAAAACAAGGTTGATTACTCAACCTCAATCATTTCGGCGTCTGCCTTACGCAGCGACAGCTCGTAGCCGCGCACGGTAATTTCGACCGGGTCGCCCAAGGGAGCAACCTTGCGAACGCTGATTTCAACGCCCTTGGTTATCCCCATGTCCATGATTCTTCTTTTAACGGCGCCCTCGCCGTGCAGCTTTTTGACGCGCACGGTCTCGCCGATTTTAACATCTCTTAATGTCATAGCCTGTTCTCCCCTATCAAATGAAAATTTTACGCGCCATTTCCTTGCTGATGGCGACGCGCGATTCCTTGACGTTGACAATCAAGTTGCCGCCCGTTTCGGTGACAATCGAAATTTCCGCCCCTGCCACAAAGCCGAGATTCTCGATATGCTTTTTGGTGTCGGGACTGCCGCCGACCTTTTTTATAATGCAGCTTTCGCCTACATCGGCGAATACCAATGGCATCATGCAATTCGCTCCTTAGATATGCTGTATAAGTTAGCTTGTTCTAACCTTATCTCCTTTACTATTATACACAATTAAATCTAAAAGTCAATAGATTCCGAAAAAAATAGTTAGCTTATTCTAACTGCAAAGTAATTTTGGATTTTTCATACGTCAAAACAGAGCGCAAAACAAAGAGGGCAGGCTGTGCGCCCACCCCAGCAGTGTTTTAATTCGCTGTTTCGTCTTTCTTTTCAAACGCCTGTTTAAACGGCTTTACGGTACCGTCCTGCTCCTGCACACTGACG
>CADBSZ010000030.1 GCA_902797525.1 uncultured Ruminococcus sp.
ATGTAGCAATAGAAAAAGATACAGCCAGTATTTCTAAAGCTGACTTGCTTACGACAAGCGCCCCAGAAAACGACCGTATCTTTATAACTACTATACTACAAAATGCATTAGCTGTCAAGTATAACCAAATGATAACCGACAGCGGCAGGGTTTCTAAAAATGAAAACGGCTTAAAATCAAAGGACGACACGATTTATGACGATGATTTTGAACAAGCGTGGTGGGACAGTGTTGCCGGCACGCTTGAGACATGACCGCCGGTTAAGGGCGCTGTACCAAAAATCCCCTCACTGTTTTATAGGGAGTTGTATTACCGTACCGCCGGAGAAATTGAAGCGCGTGACACGGCAAGCCGCCGCACCCTGACAGATGAACAGCGCAAAGAAAAACGCCCCGACATTGACCGTGACGATGTGGTGTTTGCTGATGGTGGGGTGAGTTACGACATTGGCGTATCTGAAGATAATGAACCAGTAATAATTATTTCAGATAATATTTTAAAAGGGTTCCCTAAAAATGAATGGTTAAAAAGAGTAAAAAATAATATGAAAAACAAATACTCTAAGGGTATTCCATTTAAAGGCAAACTGTTTCTTATCACTAAAGACTCGCGCCGCGAGTATACATATTCAAAATATTCAAAGGCAATTAGGAATACATCATTTTTTAAAGATAAAATGAAGGCTTCCAACCATCTTGATGAGATAATTATAGCTTCTACGAATTACATTAACGAAGATTTAAATCATCAGCGTAAAGATAGCATTGTGCAATTTGCCCGTGGTGATGTGAATTTGAAGATTGGCAATCATGGGTATGAAGCAAAAATTATAGTAGGTTTTACAAAAAAGGGTGAGTTGATTTTATATGATATCATAGATATGATTCCCAAAAGTTTCAAAATAAAAAAGGGCACGAAAACCGTTCCGGTACACCAACAAGGTGGATCGAACAGCAGCCAAAGCGTGCCCTCTGGCACTAATATACCACAAACTAACAATAATAGCAAGCCTTCTACACAAAAAATTTCCGACAGCGGCAATGCTGCTGATATTGAAAACGGCTTAAAATCAAAGGACGACACAATTTATGACGATGATTTTGAACAAGCTTGGTGGGACAGTGTTGCCGGCACGCTTGAGACATGACCGCCGGTTAAGGGCGCTGTACCAAGCTTTCCAAAATAACAATCAAATTTTCGGCCGAAAACCGTTCGTCCTTGTCAAACTCGGCGTTCAGCATTTCGGTGTTGTCATACGAATGCTCCACTTCTTTTGAATAACGCTGCAAAATTCGCATTCGCGGCAGGGGATAGTCTTGCTTTGCAAACAGCGCGTCCATCAAGCCTGTTACGACAAATGCGCACACAATCCGCTTAATGGAATACAGCACATCGCCTGAGTTCACCGCCTCCAAATAATAGCGGTAGACATAATACTGCGCGAATTTTTCAAAATCCCTGTCAAAGTCTGCACGGATTTTCAGCTCATTCTGCTTTTTCCGCACTTCCGCCAACGCTTTGCGCCATTTTTCGCTCATAATCTCAAAGCAATCGTGCATCTCAAAAATAAAGTCCAAGCCTTCATATTCGGTGCCGTCCAAATCCAGCGGCTGCGGTTCTGCGCCGTCCAACAGGCTTTGCACCTGCGCGTTAAATTCAAGGCAATCCGCCAAACGGTAGGCAAAGGGCTGTGTTTTGTCCGACAGGATTTTTGCCGTGCGGCTGCGCGCCTTCAGCAAAAAGCTCATAAAGTCCTCGCTATCCTCGCTTACGCTCAGCTCATCATCGCCGCCAAAATCGGCATAGGCATTGTCTGCCTTCAGCATCAGCCGCGCCGCCTCGGGGCAGGCAAATGACAAAATGTTCTCGCGAAAATCTACATAATCCACCTTCACGCGCGGAAAATTCGCACAGGTGCGGCTCAAATGTTCCTCGCCGATGCCGATATAAATATCGCACAGCATATCTTGGTTCCAAAACGGACATCTGCCGTCGGTGGAGCGGAACACGCGCTCGCCGTATTCGTCTGTAACTGTCAGCGAGCGGATTTTATCTCCTAACGCGCCCTGTACAGTATTGTAAAATTTTTCCGTCTCACTGTCTACGTCAATATCCCAGTCCTTGCAGCAGCTGTCCTCACAGCGGTTTGCAATACATTTAAAATCCTTGTAAAACGCAGGATATATCTCTTTCATCTTATCACTTCCCGATTCTTTCTCTAAATATATCATACTCTATGGGAAAATGCAAATTGTAAAAATTTGTTGATTCCAAAAAATGATGTTGCCTTTTTCGGAAAATAAATGTATAATAAATCTAATTTGTTTTTTAATAAAACAATGAAAACATAATAGGAGAGAGAAAAATGGAAAAGAGAGGTATGTGGAGCTCACGCTTCACCTTCATCCTCGCCGCAATCGGTTCGGCGGTTGGTCTCGGCAACGCATGGCGTTTCCCGGGCTTGGCAGCAAAACACGGCGGCGGCACCTTCCTTGTGGTTTATCTGTTCGCCATGCTGGCAATGGGTATTCCGCTTTTGATGATGGAAATTTCCATCGCGCGGAAGTTCCGCAAGGGAGCAATCGAGTCAATGCGCGGCATCGGCAAGCGCTGGGAGCCCGTCGGCTGGGCGGCAACCTCAAACGCGTTCGTCATCGTCTGCTATTACTCGGTCGTATTCGCATGGGTTATCCTCATGTTCATCAACTCGTGGCAGTTCGGCGGCATGACGGGCAATTCGGAGGCGGCGTCAGGTGTATTCTTTAACTTAACGCACACCACGGGTGCCATTGACGGCACCATGATCCCCGGTCAGGTATTGCTTTGCCTGCTGATTGCATGGGGCTTAATTTTCTTCTGCATCCGCAACGGTGCAAACTCCGTGGGCAAGGTCGTAAAGTTCACGGTATTTGCTCCCGTAGTATTGCTGGTGATTATGGCAATCAAGGGATGCACCATGCCCGGCGCGCTCGACGGCATCAAAATTCTGTTTGTGCCCGATGTCAGCGCATTCTCCGACCCGTCCCTTTGGGTTGACGCCGTCGGTCAGGTGTTCTACAGCCTGTCGATTATGATGGCGATTATGTTCGCCTACGGCTCTTATCTCGGAGACGACGCGGACGTAGCCATGGACGCAGTGATTATCGCGTTTTCCGACATGGCTATCAGCGTTTTGTCGGGTATCGTCATGTTCTCCACCATGGGTGGCACCGGCATGCTCGACCAGATTACCGACAGCGGTATCGCAACCGCGTTTATCGTTTATCCGCAGGCAATCGTTAACCTTACCGATATCGGCTGGTTCAACGCGATTTTCGGCGCGATTTTCTACTTAATGCTCATCACCCTCGCCATCGACTCGGCGTTCTCCATTGTCGAAGGCGTTTCGGCTGCGATTGCCGACAAGTTCCATCTCAAGCCCAAGACCGTCACCATTTCGGTGTGCGCTATCAGCGGCGTGATTTCGATTTTATTCGTATCGCAGGCAGGCCTGGCGTGGCTCGATATTGTCGACAACTGGACAAACCAGATTAACCTGATTCTCATCGGTATTCTCGAGTGCGTTGCCATCGGCTGGACGTTCAATCTGCGCAAGGTGCTCGATGAAGTCAACCGCAATGCCAAGAAGTTCAAGGCGCCGTACTGGTGGTTTGCAGCTTCCGTCAAGTTTATTGCGCCGGTTATGCTCGCAGGCCTGTTCATCTGGAACATGATTGTTCTGTTTGGTCAAAACGGCGGCAGCTACGGCGGCTATCCCATCTGGGCGCAGGTGGCGGCAGGCTGGATTGTGTCCGGCTTGGTATTCGTCAGCGGCTTTATTGCCAAGATTGTGGTAAAACAAAAGAAAAAGAAAGGCTTTGTCGAGGACGAAGTCGTCTGGAAAGACTAATGCATTTCAGCCCGCGCTTTTTGCGCGGGCTTTGCTGTTTTCTTCAACGAATCCGTTACAAAATTATCATAAAGCTTGACAACCTGAAATTTTAGAATATAATAGGAACGTACGAAAAAACACCGAATTGTTTTATGGAGGATTATATGATGAAAAGAATCGTATCGCTCGTTTTGGTTGCTCTGCTCGCTGTTGCTGTTTTCGCAGGCTGCGGCGGTGCCGGCAACGATGCCAAAAAAGTTGATTTGCCCGCTGTAATGGACAGCATCAATTCCGCAAACGGCCTTTCACTCGAAAAGCTCGATTCCGCCGACATGCTCACCCGTTATTACAGCATTGACGCGGCTGATGTAAAGCAGTTTGCTGCTGAAATGGACAAAAATAACGACGCGCCTGTTGAAATTGTTTTGATTGAAGCGGTTGACGCCGACGCGGCAGGCAGAGTTGAAACTGCGCTGACCACCCGTTACAACTCCATTCTCAGAACCTACAACTCCTACACACCCGAAAAGGTCGCTATGGTAGAAGCTTGCAAGGTCACCAAGGACGGCAACTTTGTCAGCATGATTGTTGCAGACAACGCGGCGGCTATGCTCAAGACCTATCAGGACAGCCTGAAATAAGAATACTCTAAACGGAACTGCCGGGCGGACCTAGTTCGCCCGTTTTTCTGTATTTTAAGGAAGATTTTATGACGCAAGACGAAATCAAACAAAACTTTTCCCATATGAATCCCATGCAGCGGCAGGCGGTGTTTGCCACCGAAGGACCGCTGCTGATTCTCGCAGGCGCAGGCTCGGGCAAAACCACCGTGCTCGTCAACCGAATTGCCTACATTCTGCAATCCGGGCTTTGTCAGCCGTGGAATATCCTTGCCATCACCTTTACCAACAAGGCGGCAGGCGAGCTCAAGGAGCGCATCTGCAACACTGTTCCCGAGGGCGGCGCCGACATTTGGGCGGCGACCTTCCACTCCACCTGCGCGCGTATTTTGCGCCGCTACGGCGACCGTTTGGGCTATTCCTCGCACTTTACGGTATATGGCACCGACGATCAGCAAAAGCTCGTCAAGGACATCGTCAAGCAGTTGAATATTGATGAAAAGCAGCTTCGCGCCAGGGATATTCTTGCCGAAATCTCCCGCGCAAAGGACAAAATGACAAGTCCTGCCGAAATGCTCAAAACCGCCGAATACGACTACCGAAAGGTGTCCATCGCCAAGGTATACGAAATTTATCAGGCGAGGCTCAAAACCGCCGACGCGATGGACTTTGACGATTTGCTCTGTAAAACCGTCGAGCTGTTTGAGCAGTTCCCCGATATTCTCGGCTTTTATCAAAATCAGTTTAAATACATCATGGTTGACGAGTATCAGGACACCAACCGCGTGCAGTACCGTTTTGTGTCCATGCTGGCGGAAAAGTACGGCAATATCTGCGTTGTCGGCGACGACGACCAGAGTATCTATAAGTTCCGCGGCGCGACAATTGAGAATATTCTTTCGTTTGAAAACACCTTTAAAGGCGCCAAAATTATCCGTCTGGAGCAAAACTACCGCAGCACAAAGAACATCCTAAATGCCGCCAACAGCGTGATTTCGAATAATACTGTACGTAAGGGCAAAACCCTGTGGACGGAAAACCCCGAGGGTGAGAAAATCGAGCTGCACACCTGCGAGGACGAGCGCGACGAAGCGCGCTTTATTGCGCAGACTATTATGGACGGCGTGTCCGACGGCAGAAAATACGCTGATTACGCCATTCTCTATCGCACCAACGCCCAGTCGAACGCCATCGAGCAAACGCTGTCGCGCAGCGGTATTCCGCACCGCATTATCGGCGGCCACCGCTTTTATGACCGCGAGGAAATTCGCGATATGGTGGCTTATCTTCAGGTCATCAACAATCCGCATGACGATGTGCGCCTCAGCCGCATTATCAACGTTCCGAAACGAGCCATCGGCGCGCGCACGCTCCAAATCGCCGCCGATATTGCCGCCGGACTGGGCGAGAGCATTTTTACCGTCATTAAGGAAGCCGACAGCTATCCGCAGCTTTCGCGCGCGGCGTCCAAGCTCAAAGAATTTGTCAACCTGATTGAAGGCTTTATCGAAGCGGATGAAAGCGGAGATTATTCTCTTGCAGAATTATACAATCTTGTTTTGGAGCATACGAACTACGAAAGCTACCTAAAAGCCGAAAAAGAAAACGCCGAGGTGCGCATTGAGAATATTGAGGAGCTTGCCTCCAATATCATCAAGTTTGAGGAGGATTACGAGGACGAAGCTGATTTGTCGGCGTTTCTTGAAGAAATTTCACTGATGACCGACATTGACAACTATGACGCCAACGCGGACACCTGCGTCATGATGACGTTGCACAGCGCCAAGGGACTGGAGTTTCCCGTTGTGTTCATCACCGGCATGGAGGACGGACTGTTCCCGTCCATGACCTCAATCCGCGAGCCTGACGAAATCAACGAGGAACGTCGTTTGGCATATGTCGGCATCACACGCGCCAAGCAAAAGCTTTATCTCACCAAAACGCGCTCGCGTATGCTGTTCGGTTCTACGACTTATAATAAAGAGAGCCGCTTTGTCACCGAAATTCCCGACGAGCTGCTCGAAAAAACAGGGGAGACCTCGCGCTTTGCGCCGTCCTTCGCAGGCTTCGGCGCGTCCGGCGGCACCAAGGTGAGCGTCGGCGGCTTTGGCAATACCGCCTTGGGCGGCAGCAAGTTCAACAGCTATCAAAAGCCTGCCGTGAAAGCAGGCGTAACCTACAGCGTGGGCGACACGGTGCTTCATAAGGTGTTCGGCAAGGGAATGATTATGTCCGCTGAAAAAATGGGCAACGACACCCTGCTCGAAATTGCCTTTGAAAAGGCAGGCACCAAAAAACTGATGGCAAATTTCTGTAAGATGGAAAAACTTTAAGAAGGCGATTTGATGTTTAAAAATCTGAAACCCTTGCTTTGTGTGTGTCTTTGCGCGGCGTTTCTGCTTGCCGGCTGCGGCAGCGGAAACACGGAGCAGAAGGAAACCACCGCGCCGGCAGAAGCGACAACACAGCCGCCGACCACGATTCCGTCAGCAACAACGGTTCCCGACATGCCGGCTTCACCCGATTCCGCAAAGCTCGATGACGGCAAAATCAAGCTCGATAACATGAAAATCAAGGAAAATCTCAACGAGATTGAGTCCACGCTTGACAATTTGCTGTCCTATCATCAATTTCTCGGAACAGTCTATGCCAAGGTCGGCACGGATTTTGAATATCTCAACGCAAACGGCGTTGCCAACAAGGGCGCGCATATCAACAACTCGGTCTACACGCGGTTCTACACCGGTTCTGTCACCAAGCTGGTAACTGCAATTGCCGTCATGCAGCTGCACGAACAAAACAAGCTTCGCTTGGACAACACCCTTGACGTCTATTTTCCCGACTGCGCATACGCCAAAAACGTCACTGTCAAACAGCTTTTGACAATGACCTCCGGCATTCCGAACTATGTCGACCGCGACGGCAACACGGCAGGCTTCAAAACACTGAAGCCGTCGCTGCAGGAAAAGCTGGACGGCGGCAGTTCCTACCAAAGCAATAAGGCGCAAATTTTGGAGTGGATTCTTTCTCAGCCGCTGCAAACGGAAGGCGAGCCGGTTTTTTATTATTCCGACAGCAATTTCTATTTGCTTGGTGAAATCGTCGCTCAGGTGGGCGGCGAAAGCTATGAGGACTATGTCAGTGCGCATATTTTTCAGCCGCTTTTTATGACCAAATCGGGCTTTACTTCCGATGAATCCACTGCCAGATCCTACAGCAGCTACGGCAGCAGCGGTCAGCTTTTGTATGACGGCGTGGGCTATTCCTCGCTCGGCTTTGTCACTAACGTATCCGATTTACTCAAGCTGATTGACGGCGTCACCTCACATCAAATCATCAGCGAAAAATCTCTCAGGGAAATCACGACCGACTACGGCAGCGGTTTCGGCTACGGCGTTTTTGTCAACGGCGACCGCGTTTCCTGCATGGGCAGCGTTGACGCTTACACTTCAAAACTGAGCTTCACTGCCGACAAAAGTCAAATGTTTATCGCGCTGTCAAATTATGCGTACCGCGACCCGAACTATATTCACCGTTTGTTCCGCAATTATCTGTTAAAATTCAGGAACGCATAACGCAAACCTCCATAAAATGGTATTGTTACAGTACATCTGTAAACTACTTATTTATGGAGGTTATTTTATGTCGGAAACTACTTTTGAAGCGGAAAACACCGCCGCTCAGACAGATAACGGCGACAGCGGCGCGGATTTTAATCCCGTTTGTCTTGATGTGCCGCGCATCTACGACAGCTGCGGCGCCAAGGATTGCCTGCGCAACCTGACGGTGTTTTTCACCGCCGAAAACCAGGCGCTTATCGACACCGCCACCTCGGTGCGCGTAACGCGCGTCAGCGTCATCAGCGCGACGGTTGACGTCGATTCAGTCGCCTTCCACCGCGGCTATTATTCGGTTGACACCACATTCTATTTCCTGTGCTGCTGCGAGGTCTACACGGGAGCAGGCTCGCTGCCAACCACTGTGACGGGCGTATCCGTTTATTCCAAGCGCGCAGTGCTCTACGGCAGCGAGGGCAGTGTAAAGCGCTTTTCAAGCAATGCAACGCCGGTGCTTGACCCTGCCGAGCTGGACTGCTGCACGGGTTATTACGGTTCACTGCCCACCGCCACGGTGCAGGTATCCAGTCCGATGGCGCTCGCAGCAACGCTTTCGCCCGTCACCACACCTGCAATTGTACCCTTTGTGCCTGAAAATATTGCCGAGTTCATAGGCGGCGCACTTGTTGCTCCCACAGCCCAGCAGGTGAGAACCACCATCGGCATTTTTTCCATTACCACCCTGTCGCGCGACGTGCAGTTAATGCTTCCGTCCTACGATTTCTGTGTGCCGCGCAAGGAGTGCGACGACCAAAACGACGACCCCTGCGAGGCGTTCAATAACATCGACTTCCCGTCGGATTCCTTCTTTCCGCCCAGCGCACAGGAAAACGATTCCAACGACAATCCCTTCGACTGCCACTGTGCAACGTAAGTGAGCGCCTTGCGCGCAGTGTGCCTTAGGATAAAGCAAATTATCCGCTAATCCGGATTAACGGCGCCAAACGTTAGCGTATGACAAAAAAG
>CADBSZ010000031.1 GCA_902797525.1 uncultured Ruminococcus sp.
GGTCGTACGCCTTGGCGATCACCTTGGACGGGTCGGAGTCGAGATACTGAATGCACTCCTCCTTGGGCATGGTGAAGGGATGGTGCATGGCGAGGCATTCGCCGCTTTCCTCGTCCTTTTCGAAGAACGGGAAGTCGACAATCCACAGGACTTTAAACTCGTCGGGAATGATGTCAAGGCGCTTTGCCACGGTCAGGCGCAGCGCGCCGAGGGTGGACAGCACCGTGCTGTTTTTGTCGGCGACAATCAAAATTACGTCGCCCTTTTCGGCGCCCAGACGCTCATAAATCGCCGCAAGCTCGTCCTCGGTCATAAACTTTTTGAACGACGCGTTCGGCTCGTCAACCCATCTGACATAGGCAAGGCCCTTTGCGCCGATGCCCTTGGCATACTCGGTGAGCTTGTCAATTTCTTTTCTGGTGTAAACGGACGCGGCATTTTTGGCAACTATCGCACGAACAGAGCCGCCGTTTTCAATCGCCGAGGTGAACACGCCGAAGCCGCAGTTTTTCACCACATCGGAAATATCCTGAATTTTCATTCCGAAGCGGATGTCGGGCTTGTCGGAGCCGTAGTTGTTCATCGCGTCGGCATAGGTCATACGCTCAAACGGCGTGGGCAGCTCCTTGCCGAGCACGTCCTTGAACAGGCGCTTGAACAGCCCCTCGTTGATTTCGAGAATGTCCTCCACGTCAACGAACGAAAGCTCCATATCAATCTGGGTGAACTCGGGCTGGCGGTCGGCGCGCAAGTCCTCGTCGCGGAAGCAGCGCGCAAGCTGAATATAGCGGTCAAAGCCCGACAGCATGAGCAGCTGCTTGTAAATTTGCGGCGACTGCGGCAACGCATAGAACTTGCCGTTGTGGATACGCGAGGGAACAAGATAGTCGCGCGCGCCCTCGGGAGTGGATTTAATCATCATTGGGGTTTCGATTTCGATAAAACCGTTTTCCGCAAAATAATCGCGCGCGGTCTTTGCCACCTTGCTGCGCAGCATCAGGTTGTTGAGCAGCGGACGGCGGCGCAAATCGAGATAGCGGTATTTCAGGCGAAGCTCCTCGCCGGTTTTGGTGTCGTCAACGATTTCAAAGGGCGGCGTCTGCGCCTTGGAAAGCACGCGCAGGTCGGTGACGAGCACCTCGATGTCGCCCGTGGGAATATCGGCGTTTTTCGCGCTGCGTTCGCACACAACGCCCTTTGCCGCCAGCACAAACTCGCTGCGGCAGGAAGCCGCCTTTTCAAAAATTTCCTTGTCGGTGGTATCGTTAAAGGCGAGCTGCACAATGCCCGTGCGGTCGCGCAGGTCGATAAAAATGAGTTGTCCGAGGTCGCGCGCGCGCTGTACCCAGCCGCAGACGGTAACCTCACTGCCAACGTCGGAGACGCGCAAATCTCCGCAATAATGTGTGCGCTTTAAGCCTGTCATAAATTCAGCCATGATTGATTTACTCCTTATCCTAACCGGAAAATACGGTTTTTCAACGGTATTTTCCTTTATATTTCTGTTGCGAATCGGTCATTCATATAATACGGTGCAGGCGCCGCATGTGCTTTTGCAGATATAAGCATTCTGTTTTTTCAGTTAAATTTGAAACGCCTCGTCGCCGGTCAGGCTGAGCACCGAGAATTTTTCAGCGAAAGTATCGTCGAGCGCAAGCTCGGTTTGCTCGCCGCTTTCCATGTTTTTGACCTTGGCTTTATTCTCGGCAATTTCGTTGTCGCCGAGCACGAGTGAATATTTTGCGCCGATTTTGTCGGCATATTTCATCTGCGCACGCAAACCGCGTCCGACGACGTCGGTTTCGGCAATCAAGCCGCACTCGCGCACCTGTCTGAGCAGTGAAAACGCCTTGCGCTTCGCTTCGTCGCCCATGGTGGCGATATACAGCGCGCAGCGGTCGGGATTGGGAATTTCAATGCCCTGCGCGTCCATCACCATCAAAATGCGCTCCAAGCCCATAGCGAAACCGAGCGAGGGCAGGTGTTTGCCGCCCAGCTCCTCGATTAAGCCGTCGTATCTGCCGCCGCCGCAAACGGTGCCCTGTGCGCCGATGCAGTCGGTGACAAACTCAAACACGGTTTTGGTGTAGTAGTCCAGACCGCGCACGATGGTGGGGTTGATAACATATTTCACGCCGGCGCTGTCAAGGTACTTTTGTACCTCCTTAAAGTGTGTTTCGCACTCCTCGCAAAGAAAGTCGGTGATTTTCGGCGCGTCCTTGGCAATCAGCTTGTCCTCGGGGCTTTTGCAGTCGAGCAGGCGCATGGGGTTTTTCTCCAGACGCGACAGGCAGGTGTCGCAAAGCTGCTCCTTATACTGTGAAAAATAGTCGCGCAGCGCCTGATTATATTTGGCGCGGCATTCAGGACAGCCGATGGAATTGAGCTCGAGGTGTATGCCGGTCAGCCCCAAACGGTCGAGCACCGACTGCGCCACGCAAATGATTTCCGCGTCGGCCGCAGGCGACTGGGTGCCGTATTCCTCCAGGCCGAACTGGTGAAACTCACGCAGTCTGCCTGCCTGAGGCTTTTCGTAGCGGTAGCAGGAAACAAAGTAGCTCGCCTTAATCGGCAAGCCCTCGTTTTCGAGCGCGTGCTCCAGCACGGCGCGCGCCGCGCCTGCCGTTCCCTCGGGGCGAAGAGTGACGCTTTCGCCGCCCTTGGTGTCGAAGGTATACATTTCCTTTTGCACCACGTCGGTCGTCTGACCCACGCCGCGCGCGAACAGCTCGGTGTGCTCAAACACCGGGGTGCGGATTTCCTTAAAGCCGTAAACGCGGCTTTCCTCGCGCATAATATTTTCAATGAACTGCCAGCGGTAGCTCTGCTTGGGCAGCACATCCTCGGTTCCTTTGATTTTTTTCGTAATTAACGCCATACTCTTTCCTCCAACTGTGCATATACAGATTAATTATACATCAAGGATGTTTGAAGTGCAAGTAGTTTTTCAGTATAACACGCGGCAGATTGATTGATACCCATCTTCATTAAAAAGCAGATGAACGTAACGCACAACAAAAAAGGGACGTGCCGTCACACGTCCCCAAAAATACCATTGCGAATTATTTAATGATGTTTCTCCAATCCAGGTCGCCGCGCTCCAAGCCGTGAATCAGCACTTCGGCGGTGGCAATGTTGGTGGCGACGGGAATGTTGTGCATGTCGCAAAGGCGCAGCATATCCATATCGTTGGCCTCGTTGGGCTTTTGGTTGAGCGGATCGCGGAAAAACAGCAGCATGTCAATTTCGTTGCAGGCGATGCGCGCCGCGATTTGCTGGCTGCCGCCCTGCGCGCCCGAGAGGAATTTCTGAATGGTCAGGCCGGTTGCTTCAGACACCATTTTGCCGGTTGTGCCCGTGGCGCAAAGGTTGTTACGGCTCAGCACGCCGCAGTATGCGATGCAGAACTGAACCATCAATTCTTTCTTTTCGTCGTGTGCAATCAAAGCGATATTCATACTCTTTCCTCCAAACAATCTTATTTTCAAAACTTCTAAAAAATTCTATGTAAAGGCAGGGGTTATCGAATGAAAAGCGGAACGCGTTTGCCCTCAAGCCTGTCCGCCAAGCGGTCGAACACCGTCAGCGCAGGGCTTTGCTCCAGACCTGCCGCGCCGCGCTGCATAATAACGGAGATGTCGATGGAAAACGGCACCACTGCAATCAGCTGGGTTTGCGCCGCGTCGATGACCGCGTCCAAATCCTGATAAAAGCCGAGCTTTTTGAACATTTTACGGTCAAAACGGTTAATGACCAGCCGCAGGTTACGGATTCCGAGCGCCTCAAGCTTTTTTCTGACCTTCAGGCCGCCGCGCACGCCTGTCGGCTCGGCGTTGGTGACAATCAGCGCGCGGTCGGCAGGAGCCGCCGCCGTGACAAAGCCCGAGCTGATGCCCGCGGGCGAGTCGATGATGACGTAGTCAAAGTTATTCTTGACCGAGTCCACCAGCTGTTTGAACACCGAGGGGCTCAGTTCGTTTTCGGCGTCGAAGGGCGCCGCCATTAAAAAGAGGTTTTGGTTGTGACGGCTTTTGTAAATCGCCTCGCCAAAGCTGCAGTTGCCGCAAACAGCGTCCGACGCGTCAAACAGAATGTCCTGCTCGATGTCGAGCATAATGTCCAGTCCGCGCATGCCGCAGTCGCAGTCAATCAGCAACACTTTTTTTCCTTGTTTTACGAGCGCAACGGAAAGACAGATGCACACGGTCGATTTGCCTGTGCCGCCCTTTCCGGAAGCAACAACGATTACATTGTCCATATTACACTACCTCTAGAACAGTTTAACACAAAATTTTGTAAAATGCAATAAAACAGTGCAGTTTTATCAACCAAAAATTTTTCCATTATTTTAGCTATAATGCCAAGCCGGGACGCCCCGGGGGCAGGACGCCTTTGGATGGCGCGGTTCATTCATCGCGCCGGATAAACGGCAACGGGCAAATGACTACTCTCCGAAATAACCGTCCAGCAAATCTTTTGCCACCTGCATGGAATACTTGCCGCGCACACCGTGCTCGAGCACAACGGCGACGGCGACCTTCGGCTTATCATACGGCGCATAGCAAATGAAAGTGGTGTGGTCGCTTCCTGCGTTTTCGGCGGTGCCGGTTTTGGCGGCGACCTTAATTGGATAATCGCCGAACACGGAATACGCGGTGCCCTCCTCCGCCTGCGTGACGTTAAGCATAGCGCTTTGCACGGTTTCCAGATTTTCCGCCGAAATGCCGCATTCGTCCACGGTTTCGGGGGCGGAGTTGTCGGCGATGACGGTTTTTCGCTCATAGTCGGTGATTTTGCTGACCACGTGCGTTTTCAGCCGCACGCCGTTGTTGGCGATAGTGGCGGCATAGGTGGCAAGCTGAACGGGCGTGAAGGCGTTGTCGGACTGCCCGATGGCCGCCTGAACCGTATTGCCCGGCTGCCAGTCGGTGCTGTCGCGGCCGGCAAGCGTGCCCTTGGATTCCTCAATTTCCACACCCGTATATTCGCCCAAGCCGAATCGCTCGGCGTACAGATACATGGTGTCAATACCGAGCTGACGGCCTGTTTCGGCAAAGTAGTAGTTGCACGACTGCGTAATGGCGCCGCGCAAATCAAGCTCCTCGTGGCGGTGCATGCAGCGCACCACGTTGGAGGGATAATAGTCGTATTTTTCGGTGCAGAATATCTTGGTGTCGGGCTTGATGGTTTTTTCCTCGAGCGCCGCCAGCGCCACGCACGGTTTGAACACCGAGCCCCACGCAAACGTGCCCGAAAAGGCGCGGTTGTACATGGGCGAAAGCGAATTGCCGGCAAGGCTCATATAATAGTCGCCGTATTCGCTGTATTTGTTGAGATTATAGGTCGGATAGCTCGCCGCCGCCAGCACAGAAAAGTCGCTGACGTCCAGCATAACCACTGCGCCGCTTTGGCAGTCCTCGCCGAGCATTTCCTCGCCCTTTGCCTCGCTTTCGGCTTCACCCTCGGCGCGCGCCGCTTCGATGTTTGCTTTCAGCGAGGTTCCGGCGATTTCCTGCAGCCTGCTGTCGAGCGTGAGATACACCGTGTTGCCGGGCTTGGAGTTGATGGTTTCCACCGTGTCAACAATGGTGCCGTCGGAGTTGCGCTGAATCAGCTTGGTGCCGCCCTCGCCCTTCAGCTCAGCCTCAAACGCGGCTTCAATGCCGAATTTGCCGACCGTGTCATTAATAGCATAGTGCTTGCCGCTGTAGGAAAGCTGCTCGTATTCCTCCTCGGTAATCGCGCCGAGCGCGCCGATGACATGCGGCGCGAGCGTGGGATTTTGCGCGGCGCGCACCAGATAGGTCTGCACGTCTACGCCGCCGACGCCCTGCGTGTTTTCGCTGACAGACGCCACCGCGTCGCGGCTGACGTCGGAGGCGAACACATAGGGATTGGAGTTGGAATAGCCGCTTATCTCCATATTGTAATGAACGGAAGCAAGCGCCAGCCGCTGCCGGGCGCTGTATTCCGCCTTAATTTTATATCGGTCGCACATCAGCGCCATACACTCCTGCGCCGACGCGCCCTCCCCTGCCGCAATGGTTTCTCTCAGGGTTTTAATTTCCTCCTCAGCGGAGGTTCGATAGACATAACTGCCGTTCGAATACAAAACAGGCAGCTTGTCATCCCACTGATCGCCGGTTTTGCCGAGCAAATCCATGAGGAACAGCAGCGTGTTGTCCAGCGTGTCCTCATCGGCGTAAAGCTTATCAATGACGATTTTGTAGTGCGTGGTGTTGGTGACAAGCCCTGCGCCGTTGCGGTCGAGAATTTCGCCGCGCGTTGCCTGCGTATCAACGTTATAGCTGGTGGAACGGGTGGAAAGCGCCTTGTATTCGCCGCCGTGAATCAGCTGCCAGTCGGCCAGACGCGCGACAAAAATCGCCGCGATAATCAGCGCAACCGCCGCGCAAATCGTATACGGCAGCTTGCCGCGCAGTTTTTTGAGCATGTTCACACCCGCCTTTCGTTTTTACTTTTTGAGTAACAATCGTTACTCCTATGATAGAAATTCGCAGTGACAGTCCTTGCGGCTGTCCATTTGCCGCAGCGAAATGCATGGGTGTGTTGCTCAAATCAACACCCCTGCAAATAAAAACAGGACTTCACTATTAACGCATTGTTTATCTAAAACTTTTCTTTAAAAACCGGTTCAAAAAAAACAACGGAAAAAAGGTTAAAAAGGTATAGCCCATTCGGGACAAATAATGCGACACAAACAGTGCGCCGCTGTCGGGAATGCCTGCCAACAGCTTAAAAAAGACAAAATAAAGCCCAAGCACCAACACAACCGCGCCGAGCGAAAGCACGCTGCCGGTCAGCAGGTTGCGGTTGAGATAGGTGTCGAGCAGGCTCGACTGCACAAAGCAGACCAGTGTGAGCGCAACGGCGAAATAGCCCACGGTACCGCCGCTTGACAAATCGCAGAGCACGCCGCACACAGCGCCGAGAATCACCGCCGGAATCACATCCTCGCACACAGCGAAGGACAGCGCCGCCGCCATCAGCAGCAGCGGCTTGGCGCCCAAAATTTCGGGCAGCAGCTTCGGCGTGCTTTGCAGCACCCACAGCAGCACGATTTCAAGCCCGAACGCCAGATAACGAAAGAACAGGCGGTTAGTTTTCATCGGACTTCACCACCTTGCCCTTTTCCTCAAAGCCGGTGATTACCGCCGCCGCGGTGATGTTTCGCACATCCTCATATGGCTTTAAAACGGCATAGCGCGACGCGTCGTATTTGTTAAATTCAATCGACTGCACCTCGCCGACCAGCAGCCCCTCGGGATACACGCCGCCGGCGCCCGAGGTGACAACCATGTCGCCCTCCTTGAGCTGATGGTTTTCCGCGAGCTTGTTCATGGCGGTGAGGTTTTGGTCGCTGAGCGACACACTGCCGCTGAGAATGCCGCTGTCGCCGCTCTGCTTGTCGGACACGCTCGCCTTGGTGTCGGGAGAGAGAATCGTTTTGACCTTGCAGGTTGCCGCGTCCGCCTGGCACACCCAGCCCACCAGGCCGTTTTCGGTGATAACAGGCGCGTTGACGCTGACGCCCACCGAGGTGCCGACGTCGAGAGTGAAGGAATAAAAATCATCGTTCGCGTCGCGGCGAATCACGTTTGCCGGCGCGATTTGGTAGGACGGATTCTGCTTTTTGAGCTCGTAATATTTCCACAGCCGTTCGTTTTCGGCTTTGGTGTCTATGTAATCCGCCAACTGCGCGCGCAAACCGGCGTTTTCCTGTTTGAGGGCTTCCACCTCGGCGCGCAAATCCTCAGCCGAGGCGGAGTCGGCGCTCGCCGTCGCCGCCGCGCTGAGCTGAAACAGTCCCTTTGAAACCGTGTTCAGTCCGCTTGATAGCAGCGAATTTTCCGCCTGCGAGAAAACGCTCAACACCGTTAGGATGATGAGCGTGATGATGAGCGTTTTACGGTTGCGGGTTCTTTGTCGTCTGTCCATAGCCTTACCGTCTGTTGTGCTTATACTTGCTCGCCGCTGTTTTGCCCAGCCGCTTGCCGGCGCCGTCAACCACGCAGTCGAGCGGACGGTTGGCAACGTGAACGGGCATGCCCGTTTGCTGCATTACCAGCATGTCAATGCCGCGCAGCAACGCGCCGCCGCCGGTGAGCATAATGCCGTGATCGATGATGTCGGCAGAGAGCTCGGGGGGCGTTTTTTCCAGCGTTGTTTTGATAGCTTCCACAATGGTGTTCAGCGGATCGGCAAGCGCCTCGCGCACCTCCGCCGCCGAAATCGTGACGTCCTTGGGCAGGCCGTCGACAAGGTTTCTGCCCTTAATGACCATGCTCTTTTCGTTCTCATAGGGATAGGCTGAACCGATTTTGATTTTGATGTCCTCGGCAGTGCGTTCGCCGATGAGCAGGTTATAGGTCTTTTTGACGTAGGTCAGAATTGCCTCGTCAAAGCGGTCGCCTGCCACGCGCACCGAGCACGCGGTGACGATGTCTCCGAGCGAAATGACCGCGACCTCGCTGGTGCCGCCGCCGATGTCAACCACCATGCTGCCGGTCGGCTCGTCAACGGGCAGCCCCGCGCCGATTGCCGCCGCCATCGGCTCCTCAATCAAAATGACGGGCGGCTTTGCACCCGCCTGATACGCCGCGTCCTCAACCGCCTTGCGCTCGACCTCCGTCACGCCCGTGGGCATGCAGATAATCACGCGCGGCTTGCTGAAGATGCCGGGCTTGACCGCCTTTTTGATGAAATGCTGCAGCATTTTTGCCGTGATTTTAAAGTCGGCGATAACACCGTCTTTGAGCGGACGCACCGCCACAATGGAACCGGGCGTTCTGCCGATCATATCCTTTGCCTGCGAGCCAACCGCCAAAACGGTGTCGGTGCGGATGTCAACCGCCACCACCGACGGCTCGCGCAAAATAATTCCCTTACCCTTCAAACACACCAGTGTGTTGGCTGTGCCGAGGTCGATTCCGATGTCCTTAGAAAATGAAAACATGTTTTCGGCTCCTTTACATATATAATTAGTATGATACCGATTTTCTGATTTATTGCAACAAAACGCTGTCGATTGCGGTCGAGCGTTTTATTCAAAGTTGAAAGTGAAATGAACGGTCGCTTTGCTTTGGTCTTTTCAGGCAACTACTTCTTCCCCGTGGAACCAAAGCCGCCGTCGCCGCGTTCGGTGTCGCCCAGCTCGTCCGCCTCGACGATTTCCGGAGTGAGAACCGGCGCGATGACCATTTGCGCCACACGCTCGCCGGGCTCGATGACATAGGGCTTGTCGGACACGTTGCACAATCCGGCGCAGATTTCGCCGCGGTAGTCGCTGTCAATCACGCCGACGCCGTTGGAAAGACAAATGCCGTGCTTGACGCCCAAGCCGCTGCGCGCGTACAAAAACGCCGCGCAGGTGTTGTCGGGCAGCTCGATGGCGATGCCGGTGGGAATGACGGTGAGCTGTCCCGGCACGAGCGTGATGCTCTCGGGAATGCAGGCGTACAAATCCATGCCTGCCGAGCCGTCGGTGGCGCGTTTGGGAATACGGGCGTTTTCTTTGAGCTTTTTGATTTTGAGTTGCATATGCTTCATTCCTTCATATTTATCAAATTTTGCAAGTTTATTTTATTTTCTTTTTGATAATTCCCAAAAGTAATTTCCGTGAAGAATATTATCTGCCGTGTTTATTCCGAGTGGGAATTTTGTATTTTTCGGATAAGAAAATTTGAACGTTTCAGCGTGATAAAGCACTTATTCAACGCCCCGACGGGTCAAACCGTGGGTTGATTTTTCTTTCAACATTGAAAACTCATTCATTTCCTTTATGTTTTTAACGTTTTCCACATAGTTTTCCACACTGAAACGCCAAACGTGGAAAGATGTGGAAAGATTTGAAATTTCTTTGTCCGCAATATAAAGCGGCACGCAATTGAGCACCTCAGTGCAGTTTCCGTCGCACTTCAAGAAAAAGCGTTTGCCTTTTCTGTCCGTCATTTTTGATTGATTTTTGCAGGATTTGCAGTCCAATCCAATGCTTTTGGCAGGGCAGTTGCGACACAGCATCAGCGGCAGATAGCCGTAGCTGATAACGCCCCTGCCGATGTTGCCGCCGAGGCGGTTAATCTGCTCGAATTTCATCTCGATGCTCAGCTCTGTATCGGCGAGTCCGTATTCCTCCGCCCACAGCAAATCATAGGTGTTGCACAAATTCAGCCCGAAACCGCCGTGAAGCACAAAGCCGTGCTGTTTTGCCTGATACAGCGCGCCGATGTTGTGGCACAGCGCATGGGAAACGCCTGCCTCTTTGGCTCGGACAAGCTGCAAATCGATTTGCTTTTCGCGCCCGAACATGCCGCGCGGAATCTCTACGCCGACAGCAAAGCCCTCGCGCGCTAAGCGCTCCAGCTCGCGCACATCGGAAAACAGCGGCACAAAAATGCGACCGCATTTTTTAAAGCCCTCGCCGATTTTGGTTTTCGGCACCCTTGCGCGCACTTCATGTTGCTTGGCGCGGTAGGGCGTGATTGGCTGTATATCAATATCGTTGATTTTGTAATGATGCACATTGGCGCGCAGCGAATCGAGCTGCGCGAGCGCGTCGCGCCTGATTTGATTGAGCGCGGACATCGGCAGCGAAACCCCCTGACCGATGTCGGTGCGCCACTCGTGAAAAGAATAAGCGGTGCCGCCTGTTTTGCCGAGCTGGGCAATCGCTTTGTCCTCACTGAGCGCCACCTTTTGTGCCTGCGCGCAAACCATCTCCGTCACGGCGGTAACGGTATGAACGCCGTCACAAACCGTCAGCCGGGCAGGCTCCCCGATATGCGCGGAAAAGCTGCCGCTGACGGCGACATTTTGCACCTCGTCCTTGTAGCCTTGGCGGATTTGCGCAAAGAGCTTTTCGTCGGCGGACACCACGTCGTCGCGCGTGCGCGTGCCGAACATACCCTTGCCGCGCCTGCCGGTGTAATAGCCGTCGGTAAAGCCGGTGCGAGAGAACACGCCGCGCAGCTGAGCGGCGGTTTGGTCGGTGACAAAGCCGAAGTCGCGCTGTTCAACGCACGCGCGGACCGCAGCGGAAACGTATTCGGGGCGTTTCATTCTGCCCTCGATTTTCGCGGAAGCCACGCCGATTTCCTGCATATCCGCCAAAAGAGGAATCAGGCTGTTGTCCTTTAGGCTGAGCGCGTGACCGCCCTTTTGTTGATTGACGGAAAACGGCAGACGGCAGGTTTGCGCGCACGCGCCCCGGTTGCCGCTGCGCGAGCCGAGCATGGCGCTGAAATAGCACTGTCCCGACACGCTCATGCACAGCGCGCCGTGGACGAACACCTCCAGCTCGACAGGGACCTTTGCCGCTTCCAAAATTTCCTCGCGGCTCATTTCGCGCGCGAGCACCACGCGCTTGAAGCCCGCTTCATACAGCGCGCGCACGCCTGCAGCGGTGTGTACGCTCATTTGGGTGGACGCGTGAAGCGCAAGCTGCGGCGCAATTTGCCTTGCCAGCCTTGCCACGCCCATATTTTGTACAATCAGCGCGTCAACGTCCGCTTCGGCGGCAGCTCGAACAGCCCCGGCGAGCGGCGCAAGCTCGCTGTCAAACACAATGGTATTGAGGGTGACATACACCTTAACGCCGTGAATATGGCAATAGGCGACGGCTTGCTTTAGCTCCTCGTCGTCAAAATTTTTGGCCGAGGCGCGTGCGGAAAACCGCTTTTCGCCCAAATAAACGGCGTCCGCTCCCGATCGCACCGCGGCGATAACGCTGTCAAAGCCGCCCGCAGGAGCGAGTATTTCGATTTTATTCATTGGTTTTTTTGCTTTCTTCGTCCTCAAACAACGAATACTGGCGCATGGGAACATAGCCCATCAGCTTTTCGTTCTTTTTGTCGCGGACGGTTTTTTCAAACTTCTTTTCGGCGTCGGGCTGTTTGGGTTCGGCAGTTTTTTTGAGCGTCTCGTTTTCTTTTAATAAAACGCGCAGCTGCTCCTCCAGCGCCTTGACGCGCTTGGTAAGGTTGGTGTTTTCATTGATGGCGACCGCCAGTCTGCCCTTGTATTCCTTGCACTGCTTTGAAAGCTCGCCCGACTGACGGATGATTTGGTCGGCCTTTTCGACCACGTCCTTGTTTTTCTTTTCCGCCTTATATCTGTCGTCGCAAAAATCGAGCGCTGCCAGCACTGCGCAGTCGCGGGTGTCCAAGTTTTTGCCTGCCTGCGCCGCTTTGCGAATGCACCGGGTAACCTCCTCGGCTACCTTTCGCACATACGCCTTGTCCTCGGTGGTGATGACAACGTAATTGCGGCCCTCGATTTGCACGCTAACCCTCTTTTTTTCCATACAGACACCTCTCCTTATAAAACTCCATATTACATTATAATACATCTTTCGCGCAAACGCAAGCGACGCAGTCGCTTTTATCCGCCTTTGGAATAATAAATTGTATGGAAAAGTATCATAAGCGGCGGTTCAGGCGATTGATTTGACAGAAAAAAGGCGCACAGCCTAACAGGCGTGCACCTCAAAGCTATTATTCTATCCTTTAAATTTATCTGTCACCATTTGCAAATACGGCAGCAAACCGAAGCCCATGCGCTGATACAGCCGCTTGGCGCCCTCGTTGTCGTCCTCGACCTCAATGCGCAGACGCGCGATGTTCGGCAGGCCTTTCAGATATTTAAAAAACGCTGTTGCCAAGCCCTTGCCGCGGTGCTCCTCCTCGATATAAATTTCCTCTATCGTCACGGAAACGCCGCCTGCCTCCTGCGAAAAGGTTTTGGAGAGCAGCGCAAAGCCGCAGGGCGCGTGCTCCTCGTCCGTTTCAAAAATATAGCATTTGACATATTCATCGCCGCGCATCAGCTCGTTAAAGGTAATCTCGTAGTGCTCGGGCGGAACAGGAGAATCGACGGCGTCGGTGTGATAAAACGCGTCGGCATATTGTAAGTACAGCGCCTTGTCGGCGGCGGTAATTGGACGGAACATTATTCGCACTCCTTTTGCAGGCGTTCCTGCGCTTCGTTTAAATCGCGGCACAAGCAGGAAATCATCGGGCGGATTTCATCGGTAGGCTGCAAATAGTCGGGTACCATGACGGTGAGCATACCTGCCGCAAAGGCAGATTTTATGCCGTTAATGCTGTCCTCAAAAGCCGCGCAGCTTTGCGGTTCCAGCCCCAGCTTTGCCGCGGCGGTGAGAAACACCTCGGGATGCGGCTTGCCGTTTTGAACTTCCTCGCCGCACACCAGCGCGTCAAAATAATCCGAAACCTTTGCCAGCCGCAGATTCAGCTGTGCCGTCTGTCGCGAGGTGGAGGTGGCGAGAGCAATTTTGACGCCGCGCGCCTTAAAATAAGCGAGAATGTCATACAATCCCTTTTTCACGGGGATTCCCTCGCGCTCAATGCGCTGCACATAGCGCGCCTTGCCCTTGTCGGCAAGCTCCCAATAGGGGAAATCGGCGCCGTATGCGCCCAGATAAATCTGCTCAACCTCTTTTTTGCGCTTGCCGATGGTCTGCTTAAAAAAGTCAAGGCTATAGTCAAGCCCCAGCTCGTCCATCATGCCCTGCCAGTTTTCGTAAACCAGCCGCTCGGTGTCGAACATCAGGCCGTCCATATCAAAAATTGCACCTTTTATCATAAAAGCCTCTCAAAAGAAACGGTAGGGCCATTTGCCGGCCCTACACATTAATCGTTGAATTCTATCGCTCAATCATCAAGAACTCACAGCTCATAGCCTTGAGATAGAGTCTGTTGTCCTCAAACCTGCTGCCAAAGAACACCTTTGCGTCGGAATAGCCCGGCGGCGGTGTGAGAACATCGTCTTTGTCCATCAGGTTATACGCGCAGTAAATCGCGGTTTTGTCGTCGTGGCGGATATAGGCAAGCCGTCTGTCCTTTGCGAAGGCGTTGACAAATTCGCCGTCCCACAGCGCGGAGCAATCGGCGCGCAGACCGCCCAGCTTTTGGTGCCATTCCACCAGCTCTTTGTTCTCTCTGCCCCACGGATAGCAGCAGCGGTTAAACGGATCGCGATAGCCCTCCATGCCGGCCTCATCGCCGTAATATACGCACGGAAAACCCGGAAGGGTGTACTGCATGGCGGCGGCAATTTTCATCAGCTTCAAGCCGCGCTCGCGCTGCTCGGGGCTGAGCGTTTGGTGCGCCTGCCACCAGCGGTCGCGGCCGTTGAGCGGCTCGCCTGCCAGCATGGTAAGCGCGCGCTCGGTGTCGTGGGTGGACAGCGAGTTCATCAGCACGCGCAAAACGGGACGCGGATAGTTTTCGACCACGCTCATAATCGCCGCCATGGTGTAGCGCGCATCCTGACCGCGGCAAAAATCGAGAATCGCACCGCGGAACACATAGTTCATAACGGTGTCGAGCTGCTCACCGAGCAAAAATTTTCTTCTCGCGCCGTAGCTTTCCTTGTTGCTCGCGTCCTCCCAAACCTCGCCGACAATCAGTGCCTCGGGGTTTTCCTCCTTGACAGACTGCCGCAGGTTTTCCATAAACGCATCGGGCAGCTCGTCGGCGACGTCGAGACGCCAGCCGGAATTGCCCAGACGCATATACTTGCGGACAATGCCGTCTTTGCCGTTGATGTATTCGTTAAACGCAGGGTCGGTTTCGTTGACCTCGGGCAGGGTGTAAAAGCCCCACCAGCTATGGTAGTTGTTCGGCCATTCGTTGAACTTGTACCAACTGAAATAGGGCGAGTTTTTGTCGCGGTAAGCGCCGCCGTCGCCATAGCGTCCGGAGCGGTTAAAATATACGCTGTCGCTGCCCGTATGCGAGAACACGCCGTCGTTGATAACGTGAATGCCGCGCGCCTTTGCCTGCGCGCACAGCTCGCTAAAGTCGTCTTCGTCGCCCAGAATCGGATCGATATGGGCGTAGTCGCCCGTGTCGTAGCGGTGATTGGAATACGCCTCGCCGATGGGATTGAGATAAATGCAGCTCACGCCCAGCTTTTTGAGATAGTCAAGCTTTTGCGTAATACCCTTTAAGTCGCCCATAAAGAAGTCGCTGTTGGTGATTTCGCCGTGCTCGTTCGGCTGCCAAACAGGCAGAGCGTACCAGTCGCGGTTACGCTGAAAATCGGTGCGCTTCAAGTTCTTTTCTTCGCCGCTGAAACAAAAACGGTCGGGGAAAATTTGATACATCACGCCGCCCACCGGCCACTGCGGTGTGGTGAAGCCCTTTTTGTAGCAGGTAAGCTGCCAGCTTCTGCCGGGGTGCTCGCTGACCTCGCTGATTTTGTATGGGTCGCTCGGCACGATGTAGCGCATGCCTTCGGGGGTATGCAGACGGAAGCCATACCAATATAAGCCCATGCGCTCGGGCGTGAAATCGCATTCCCAGATTTCGGTTTCTCCGTCAAAATTGCCGCACCAAATCATGCGGTGATACTCCCAGTTGTAGTCGTAGTCGTATTTGACGCAAAGCTCGATGTTCTTGGAGTGATTTTGGCGCGGCGCCAGCACGCGGAAGTGAACCGCGGTTTCCTGCTCTACGGCGCCGAACGGCGAGCGATAATAAATGCGTTGTGAATCAAAAGGTATAGGCATAAATGTCGTCCCCTTCAAATTTCGATATGTAGGTATAGTATAACATAGCTCAAGCTAAAATTCAATACAAATATTGCCGCGAAGCGCAGGATTACAGGAAATCTGCGGTATATCTGCAGCTTTCGGCATTAGTACGGGGATAACCGATGTTTTTTCACGCTGCCGGAACTATTTTAAACATTTTGAAAAAATTTTAAAATTCTCCTGTTTTTGTTATAGAGTTGTCATAGTCGGTCTGTTATACTGATGGCACAGTCAGCAAACTGATAACCAAAACAACATAAAGGGGAAATCATCATGACACAAAACACTCAGAATAAAAACTTCAACAACACATACGGCGAACAGCACACCTACACCGCAAATCAGAACCGCACCGCAGCCCGTTGTACCAAACATAATAACGGACGTTACACAAGCTCCCGCGCAACAGCCGTTGTGCTCGTGCTGGCAATCGCAATCGCCGTAGGCTCTGTCACTGCCTTGGTGGTATCCAACTTCGTCAAGGGCGGCGACAGCACAAACCCCGCGCCTGCTTCTGCAGTGGCGGTAAGCATTCCTCAGGCGGTTGCCAATAACGGCAACAACAACGTTCAGGCGGCGCCGGCAAATCAGTCGGAGCAGACCGCTAACACCGCTCAGAACGCTAACGCAGCACAGCAGCTCGGCGCCGTAACCGGCATTTTCAGCGTGACAGGCAAAACCTCGACCGGCTACGACTGGAACTACAGCGGTGACTCCAACTGCGCAAAAATCAACTGCCAATATGATTTCGGCACCCATCAGTACAACTTCACCGCACAAGGCGCGTATGAGGGCGTTGACCACGTGAAGCTGATGTATATGACCGCCGACAACACCTGGGAAACGCAGAACGTTACCATCAGCGTGGACAAAAACCTCAACGTCAGCGTCGCATAAACGGCCTTTGCAGAACAAACGACAAGCCGCGGCAAGGTTCGTCCTGCCGCGGCTTTCGTGAGTAAAAAGATTGACTGCAAACCGCCGGTTTTTTGGGCAGATTCCGCAAAGTTGAAAATAACTATTGACAAAACCGCCCGAAAATGCTATACTGATTAGGCTTTAGAGAGCAACAATATATCGCGGGATAGAGCAGTTCGGTAGCTCGTCGGGCTCATAACCCGAAGGTCGTTGGTTCAAATCCTTCTCCCGCAACCA
>CADBSZ010000032.1 GCA_902797525.1 uncultured Ruminococcus sp.
AAAAAACAACAGGCAGCGATATTAAGGTCATCTTCAATGTGTTCAAGGATGACGACCTGATGATATATCGCAGCTTGTTGAATTGATGATTTTCGGAGCCGGAATATCCGGCTCCTTTTTTGTATAAAAAATCGCCTTTAGGTGGTATAAGTGGTCGCGAGACCATATCGAGGAATACCCGATGAACTGGTATTATTATTTGGAAGCTGTTCCGGGAAAGAACGAATATTACATCACACATAAACAGTGCGGCATCTGCAAACTGACAAAGCAGGAGCACTGCGAGGAAATTACCAAGCATTTGTGCATGATGGACTATTACACCTTTGAATTGCAGAACGCCGTCCTTGACAGAACAAAAACGCTTGGCTATGGAGACGACGAATGTAATTTTCACTTGATGAGCAAGGAGAGAGCCGTAGAAATCAATCTGTTTTCAGCGGAGCCAATGAGGACTTCGTTATCCGTCACCGGCAATAAAAGCCGCCCGATAATCTTCTGCGAGGTTATCGGGCGGCTTGGTTATTCGTCCATATCGACGGCTTTGATTCGCTTTGCCGGAACGCCTCCGACAATTGTATTCGCTGCCACGTCCTTTGTCACCACCGCGCCTGCAGCGATAATCGCCCCATCGCCGACGGTGACGCCGGGGAGGATGGTGACGTTGGCGCCGATCCAAACATTTTTGCCGATGGCAACGGGCTTGGGAATCAGGTTAGCGCGCTTCTGTGGATTTTGATGGTGATTGAGTGTGGCGATGACGGTTTTGGGACCGACCAGCGTACCGTCGCCGATTGTTACGCCGCCTTGGTCCTGAAACTGACAGCCGGCATTGATAAATACGTTTTTGCCGAGTTTCAGATTCTTTCCGCAATCGGTATAAAACGGCGGAAACATGTACGCTCCCTCGGGAAACTCTCTGCCGGTCAGCCGCTCCATCAGCAGCTTTATTTCTTCCGGCGTGCGATAGGCGTTGTTCAGCTCTGCCGTAACCTTCATCGCCTCGTTGGAAAGAAAGGTCATGTATTGGTGCACCTCGCTAAATGCAAGCACCTCGGCACCGTGCTCCGCGACAAGCTGACCGTGCCGATGATTATTGTCAACGTAGACATGTACACCGACAAGCTCGCCGACAAAGACAGCAAAACGGAGGAACAGCTGCGCTACATTTACGACAAGGCAATCGACGACGTGGCGCTTGACCTGATGCCGTATATCGAGGCAAACTACGCCGTGAAAACCGGCCGAGAAAACACCGCCGTGGCAGGAATGTCCGAAGGCGGCGCAAAATCGCTTTGCACTGGCTTTAAGCGGCTTGACAAATTCGGCTACATCGCTGCGTTTGCCCCCGACACAGGCGTTATTCCCACCGAATACTACAAGGGAACCTTTTGGAACACCCCGGTGTTTGAGGAGTTTCCGCAGCCGACAGCCGACACCATGCCCAAATATTTGTATATGGCGGTCGGCACCAAGGATCCGTGGAACATCGACTGCACACTCTATTACCGCGATGTACTTGACGGCATGGGTGTGAAAAACCAAACGGATTTGGTGGAAGGCTATGAGCACAACTATGAGTTTTGGCGGCAGTGTTTTTAGAATTTTTTGGCAAAGGTCTTTGTGTGACAAAACGCAATTTTATTGACGACACGCCAAAAAAGTGCTATACTGTTGTTTGGTAATTTTGGAAACAGAAAGGATGACCACCATGTATATCACTTGTTTGGACCTTGAGGGCGTTTTGGTTCCCGAAATTTGGATTGCGTTTGCTGAGGCTACGGGCATTCCCGAGCTGAAAAAAACTACCCGCGACGAACCCGACTATGACAAGCTGATGAACTATCGCCTGAACATTTTGAAGGAGCACGGCTTGGGCTTGAAGGAAATTCAGGACGTTATCGCAACCATCGACCCCATGGAGGGCGCAAAGGAGTTTCTTGACGAGCTGCGCTCAATGTGCCAGGTTATCATCATCAGCGACACCTTTGCACAGTTTGCCGCGCCGCTGATGAAAAAACTGGGCATGCCCACCATTTTCTG
>CADBSZ010000033.1 GCA_902797525.1 uncultured Ruminococcus sp.
ATCTTTTAGCTGCATAAAAAAGCGCAGTAGTCGCTAAACTACTACGCTTGTAAATATTAAGTCCAACTTTTGGGGGTCACGTCAAAATCCGGGGGATATTTTTGTGTTATGATAGCTTTTCAAACCGCTTGATTTGCCGTCCGTCGCGCCAAATCGTTTCTTTGAACATGTCGTACGGTCTTGCCCAAACAGTGTCGGGGTTTTGCAGGCTCTGATACAGCACCAGCGTTTCTTCGGTTTCGCTGTGCTTGGCAAAGCCAATGACTTCATATTCGTTGCCCTTGAAGTGGCGGTATTTGCCGAGGGTAATTTCCTCCTCGTTATTTTCTTTAACAGAATTATCAATCGGCTCCGCAGCAAGCTCCGCGCCTAAATCAAGCCGAAAGCTGCCGTCGTTTACGACAAGAATACGCGACGAATACGGCGGCATGTAAATTTCGCACCGGCCGTTGCAGTCGAACATCTCGTTGCCGTTCAGTACATCGGTCAGTTTTGCGCTGCACTGCGAATCAAAGCCGAGGTTTTCGCCTCTGTCGGTCAGGTTGAACATCACAAAAACGGTCTGATTGTCGGTGAAGCGCTTGTAAACCAGCTTTTCGTTTTGAATGTTCACATTTTCGAACTTGCCGTATTTCAGCGCCTCGAGCGCCAAACGAACGCGGCTCAGCTTGCCGATATGCTCGCAAAGCTGCATATTTGCGTTTGGCACATTGTTCAAATCCAGACACGGGCGCAGGTCATAGTCACTTTCCCATGTACGCTTGCCCTCTATGCCAAATTCGCTGCCGTAATAAATCGAGGGCACGCCGGGCATGGTATACATCATCGTGTATACATTATATAAGTGGTTTTTGTCGCGCAGCTCGCTGGCAACACGGTTGACGTCGTGGTTGTCCACAAAGTTAAAGGTATAAATGTTTTGATAAATGCCGCCGTTCGCGAACTGGCGGTTCAGTGAATGGGCAATTTCAAAATAATTGTGGTCGTTGTGACTCGAATAAATGCCCTTGTAGCACTCGTAGTTAGTAACGGAGTCGAGCAGCTCGCCGCCGACCAGACGGTTGTAGTCGCCGCCGACAATTTCTCCGTAGAGCCAAAAGTCGGGTTTTTGGCTTTTGCAAAGGCGCGTCAGCTTTTTGAAAAACTCACAGTCAATCACATCCGCTGCGTCAATGCGCAGGCCGTCAATGCCGAACGCGTCAATCCAAAAGCTGACGGAGTCGAGCAGATAGTTCACCACGTCGGGATTCTGCAAATTCAGCTTCACCAAGTCGTAGTGACCTGCCCAGCCCTCGTACCAAAACGGATCGCCGAACGGGCTGTTGCCGCCAAAATTCAGGTTTTGAAACCAGCCGCAATAGGGGGAGTCCCACTTTTTCTCCTGCACGTCCTTAAAGGCGAAAAACTCTCTGCCGACATGGTTGAATACGCCGTCCAAAATGACGCGAATGCCGTTGGCGCGCAGGGTTTCGCAGATTTTTTTGAATGACTCGTTGTCGCCGAGGCGGCAGTCGATTTTGCGGTAGTCAATGGTATCATAGCCGTGGCGGCTGCTCTCGAAAACAGGATTGAACAGCATGACGTTCACACCCAAACGCTTAAAGTGCTCCATGCTGTCCAGCACCTTGTCAAGGCGGTAGCTTTGAACGTGGTCGTTCTCTTTCGGCGCGCCGCAGTAGCCCAGCGGATAAATGTTGTAAACAACAGATTCGTGAATAAAGCTCATAATATCTTCCTTTCTGTTTGAAAACCCATTATAACATAAAAAATTCTATTGTGCAAATCACGATTTTGTGATACAATGGTGTGGTAAATGAAATTCGGAGGTTTATTATGCTGAAAAGACCTGATATAAAGACAAGAAAAAAACTCAGAATTACCATGTGTATTTTCTATCTGCTGCAAATTTTGCTCTGCACCATGCCGTTCTTCCAGGACACAAAATTCAACGAGGACGGACTGGTGGCGATGGCTTCGCCGTTTAAGATGTTCATGATTTTGTTCGGCGTCACTACCACGCTCAGTGAAACGGTTATCACGATTTCCATTATTTCCATCGCGCTCATCGTCATTCCGATTATCGGCTTTTTCTTTTGCGCGCTCGACAAGGAAAGGAATCTCAAAAACATTGTTTCGGTGCTTTGCTGCTTTTCCGCGGTGTTTTTGATTCTGGCGTTTATTCCGATGGGCAACATTTCCATCGGCGCGATTTTGGCGGTGCTGTTCTACATCATCCTCATGTTTCTCACGTCCTTCGCCATGGTTATGCGGCTTTCGAAGGATAGCGAATAATTTTTCTCAATTTTCTCAATAAAAACAGGGTTGACTCGCAATTGAGTCAACCCGTTTTTGTTTTTGTTTGTCGTACCAAGCTTAATAGAATATAGACTTTTTGCTTTCAATTTGAGAATGGTATCAGATTACGTAATCGTTCGCAATCATTTCGCGGTTGTTATCGAGAATATCCTGCAGAGTAATGTTGTCCAGATAATCGGAAATCACCTTGTTGAGTCCCTTCCACACAGGAAGCGTCAGGCAGTCGTCGCAGCGCTCGCACTGCATCGGCTCGTAGTCCAAACACGAAACAGGGGCGATGCTGCCCTCGGTCAGACGCAGAATGGTGCCGACGGAATATTTGTCGGGCGTTTTTGCCAGACGGTAGCCGCCCTGATAGCCGCGGTTGGCGTTTAAAATATCCGACTTGTTCAAAATCGGAATAATCTGCTCCAAATATTTTTTTGAGATGCCTTGCCGTTCCGCAATATCCTTCAGCGCGATAAAGCCGTCGTTTTGATGTTCCGCCAAATCCAACAGCATCCGCAGCGCGTAACGTCCCTTTGTCGAAATCTTCATACAAATCCCACCAGTTTAGTAAGTATTGCTTTTATCATACCATATTTTATCGGGATTTGCAAGTTTTTTCATCTTTTTGTTTTTTTATTTCTTTTATTTTTAATCAAACCGCATATGTTCAGCTGTGCTGTTAATCCGTCGTTTTGTAAACCGATTTCCGAATAGGCGCACAAAAACCGCGCCGTTAGTCCGACTTTTTGGTTAAACCGATTTCCGAATAGGCGCACTAAAATAATTAGAATTCGGTAAATACCAAATGCGCCTGAGCATTGTCGAGCGTCAGCTTGCCGACCTCCACATGGTTAATCGCGCCGTAAAGCCGGCCGAAAATCACCGAGGTTTTGTCCATGTTCGCAGTCATCGCTGCGCCGCCTACGGTGAACGGCTTGAACATAATGTCCACCGCCGTGGTGCCGCCCTGAAAATAAAACGGTCTGTCAAGCCGCTTGGGATTGCCCTTTACGTTGATGTTATACAGCTTGTGAAGCGTGCCGTCCGTGAAAAAGCAGTTTTCGTTGCCAAAGCGGTTGTCACCGACGCGGCTCGCTAAATTCAGCGCCACGCGTCTGCCGCCAATCAAACAATCTGCGCTCAGCCGCTGATAATTGTGGTGGCGCGGTTTGCAAAAGCGCGTCCAGTCAAAGTACGCTCTGCTGTTATTTTCGTTTAAAGAATATTCCAAGCCGCCGACGCGAATCACGCCGACAGCGGTAAATTTCGGTACAAACCGCTTTAAATAAAAGTATTTGCGGTTGCGCTCAAAGGGCGCCAGCTCGTTTAAACTGTCGCCAATATTCTTTTGAAGAACTAAATTGACATACAGATTTTTAATCCCCGCAAAATCAATAAAGTCGCATTTAATAAACCTGCCCTGCGGCGTGTTGGTCAGCTGCAGCTGCACGCGCTTGTCGCTGTAAAGCAGCTCGCCGTTGTCGCCAGCCTCCGGAAGCTGATTTTTAATCAGGTTCCACTTCTTCACGACATAATCGCTGATTACGCCGCCGCGTTTCAGGTCGGCAACCGCGATTTTTATCGCGAACTCCAGCCCCAGGTTTTCAACGGACAAATACAGCGACACCTCGCCGTTGTTAATAAAATAACAGTCGCGCTCACTGTGCTTGCCTGCCGTTTTGCTGTCCGGCTCGTTATATTCAAAAACCGATTTGCGTGCCCAGCCTGCCTGCATCACTTCGCCGTTTTCTTCAAACACCTTGCAGGGGGCGGTAATTTCGCGCTGCACCCGATTCACTTCCTTCGCTTGTAATTCGATATTAATATAACAAAAACTATTTTGCTTTTCAAGAAAAATAACAAAACTGTAAGGTATAATCCTCTCCGTATCGGAATAACCTATTATGATTCTATCAATAGGTTGGTGCGAAAAATGAAAAAATGCGTCATATGTCTCCTTCTTTTTGTGTCGGTGCTGCTGTGCGGCTGCTCACGGCAGACCACCGGCAACCCGAGCGAATTAATGCAATTTCATTGGCACGCAGCGCTCGAGGGCGGGGGAGAAGCGGACTTGCGGTTTGAGGGAGAGCACGCGCGGCTGATTCTGAAAAACGGCGGCGAAACCGCCGAAATTGCCGGACGTGTGATTGCGGATGATTCCACCTTCGTCATTTTTGACCGTGAGCTTTCGCAAAACTACGGCTTTGGTTATACGCCGCGCGGCGAAAAGCTCGATTTGTCCTTTGAGGGGAACACGATTGAAATGGAAGCGGTGGAGAAAACGGAAAATTGACAATGGTAGTTTTCATTTTCAATTTTTTAATTTCAATTGGTTTTACTTTTCATTAAAACTTGCTAAACGCTTGCGTTTGTGCTATAATGATTTAGAATGTATCATTATGCCATTTTGACGGAGGAATTGTTTTGGTAGTGTTTGGAATTGACCCCGGTTATGCCATTGTCGGCTGGGGAGCAATCAGCTTTCAGTCCAATACCTATAAGCCGCTCGGCTTCGGCGCGGTTGAAACGCAGGCGCACACCGATTTTAACCAACGCTTAGAGGATATTTACGACCAAATCTACGCGATTCTGGCGCGGTGCCGTCCCGATGCGCTGGCGATTGAAAAGCTCTATTTCCAAACCAACAAAACTACTGCCATTAAGGTAGCGCAGGCGCGCGGCGTAACGCTGCTGGCGGCGCAAAAGCTGAAAATCCCGGTTTTTGAGTACACGCCCCTGCAGGTCAAAACCGCCGTCACGGGCTACGGCAAGGCAAAAAAGCCGCAGGTGATGGAAATGACGCGCCGCTTGCTCCATTTGCCCGAGGTGCCCACGCCCGACGACACCGCCGACGCCCTGGCAATCGCGATTTGCCACGCACAGGCGGCAGGCTCCGATTTAAGAAGAATACTGAACAAACAAACATATTAAGAGGTAAACAATGCTTTATTCCGTAAGGGGAAAACTGATTCATACCACCACATCAAGCGCGGTGGTGGAGTGCGGCGGCGTTGGCTTTCACTGCCAAACGACGATTAACACGCTCAAAACACTGCGCATCGGCAGCGAGGTGACGCTGTTCACTTATCTGAACGTCCGTGAGGACGCGATGGAGCTGTTTGGCTTTGCCACCAAAACCGAGCTCGACACCTTCAAAACGCTCATCAGCGTCAGCGGCGTCGGTCCCAAGGCAGGCTTGGCGGTGCTCTCGGAGCTAAGCCCAGAGCAGGTTGCCATGGCGATTGCCACCGACGACGTCAAAACCATTACGCGCGCGCAGGGCGTCGGCAAAAAAATCGCCCAGCGCATTGTGCTTGAGCTGAAGGACAAGCTCGCCAAGGCCGCGGCAGGCGACAGCGGCTTTGCCAACATCAGCGCAGGCGCAGCCAACGCCTCGACGGGCAATATTTCAAAAGCGATTGAGGCGCTCGGCGTGCTCGGCTATGCTCCCTCGGACGTCAGCCCGGTGCTCGCAACGCTCGACAGCGCGCTGCCCGTAGAACAGCTGATTGCCCAAACATTAAAGCAGATGGGAAGACAGTAACATGGCAAATATGCAGTTTACAGACGAATTTGATTTTGAAAACCGAATCATGGACGCCAACGAGATTCCCGAGGACGTCTCCGAGGGCGACAATCCGCTGCGCCCGAAAAACCTGGACGAATACACCGGTCAGGAAAAAGCGAAGGAGAACCTCCGCGTTTACATAGAAGCGGCAAAAATCCGCCACGAAACGCTCGACCACGTGCTGCTCTACGGCCCTCCCGGACTGGGCAAAACCACGCTCGCCGGTATTATCGCCAACGAGCTGGGTGTGAATATCCGCATCACCTCCGGCCCCGCGATTGAAAAACCGGGCGATTTGGCGGCGCTGCTGACCAATCTCAACGAGGGCGACGTGCTGTTCATCGACGAAATCCACCGCCTGAGCCGCGCTGTGGAGGAAGTGCTCTATCCCTCGATGGAGGACTTCGCAATCGACATCATCACCGGCAAGGGACAAATGGCGGCGTCCTATCATTTGCCGCTGCCGCGTTTTACGCTTGTCGGCGCGACCACGCGCGCCGGTCAGCTCACCGCGCCGCTGCGCGACCGCTTTGGCGTGCTGCTGCGTTTGGAGCTTTACACCCCCGAGGAACTGGCAAAAATCATCACGCGCAGCGCAGGAATTTTAGGCATTCAAATCGACTACGAGGGCGCGATTGAAATCGCCTCGCGTTCACGCGGCACACCGCGAATCGCCAACCGCATGCTCAAGCGCGTGCGCGACTTTGCGCAGGTGATGAGCGACGGCGTGATTACGCTGAAAACCGCGCAGACCGCGCTCGACCGACTTGAAATCGACGAGCTGGGGCTTGACAACAACGACAGGCGCATGCTCGAGGCGATTATTAAGTTTTATAACGGCGGCCCCGTGGGCTTGGAAACCCTCGCGGCGGCAATCGGCGAGGAAGCCGTCACCATTGAGGACGTTTACGAGCCGTATCTGCTGCAAATCGGCTTTTTAAGCCGCACGCCGCGCGGACGGTGTATTACCGCCGAAGGCTGCCGGCATCTGGGCTACGACTTTCCCAAGGGTGCGGTGACGGGCGCCGTAACCCAGCCGAGCTTGTTCGGCAACAACGACTGACAACATTTTTGCAAAACTGAAATGATTTACGCTGCATAAGGAAAGTTTGAATGAATCAGCGTTCAAAAAACAGCAAGGAAAGACAAATATCATGCGTTTATCAAATAACTGGCACGATTACGAATTAATCGACACCTCCGACGGTGAGCGTCTGGAGCGCTGGGGCGACATTATTTTAATCCGTCCCGATCCGCAAATTATTTGGAGCACCGAAAAAAAGAACCCCCTTTGGCGCAGCGCCCACGCGCGCTATCACCGTTCCAACAAAGGCGGCGGCTACTGGGAGCAATACAAAAAGGTGCCCGACCGCTGGACGATTCGCTACGGAGCGCTGGAATTTAATATCAAGCCCATGGGCTTTAAGCACACGGGTGTGTTTCCCGAGCAGGCGGTCAACTGGGACTTTGCCGCTCAAAAAATCAAAAACGAAAACAGAGAGCTGAAGATTCTCAATCTGTTCGGCTACACGGGCTGCGCCACCTTGTCGTGCATGAGCGCCGGCGCGACGGTTTGTCACGTTGACGCGTCCAAGGGCATGGTGCAGTGGGCAAAGGAAAACGCCCGGTCGAGCGGAATTGATGACAAGCCCGTGCGCTGGCTGGTGGACGATTGCGTCAAATTTGTTCAGCGCGAAATCCGCCGCGGCAACAAATATGACGGCATTATCATGGATCCGCCGTCCTACGGCAGAGGCCCGGGCGGCGAGGTTTGGAAGCTTGAGGAGCAGCTTTATCCGCTGGTGCAGCTGTGCAAACAGGTGCTCAGCGACGATCCTGTTTTCTTTATCCTCAATTCCTACACCACGGGACTTTCACCCGCGGTCATGGAATATCTGCTGGGAATTTTGCTGCAAAAGGACTTCGGCGGCAGGGTTTCAAGCGACGAAATCGGTTTGCACGTGAGCGACACGGGGCTTGTGCTGCCCTGCGGCTCCACCGCAATCTGGGAGAAGGTTAAATGAGTTTTATTTCCATACAGGATGTGCGCTTCGCCTATGAGCAGGAGGAAGGGCAGCCCGTCAAAAACGCCGTTGACGGCGTAAGCCTTTCGATTGAGAAAGGCGAGTTTGTGGCAATTATCGGCCACAACGGCTGCGGCAAATCCACGCTCGCAAAGCACCTCAACGCCATGCTGCTGCCCGACAGCGGCAAGGTGTTGGTGGACGGCGACGACACCTCCGATGAAGCAAAAACCTATGATATCCGCGAAAAGGTCGGTCTGGTGCTGCAAAATCCCGACAACCAGCTTGTGGCGAGCATTGTTGAGGAGGACGTGGCGTTCGGCCCCGAAAACCTCGGCGTTGCGCCTGATGAAATCCGCCGCAGGGTGGACGAGGCGCTCAAGGCGGTTGACATGTATGAATACCGCGAGCACGCGCCGTTTAAGCTCTCGGGCGGACAAAAGCAGCGCGTGGCGATTGCCGGCATTTTGGCAATTCAGCCTGAATGCATTGTGCTTGACGAGCCGACCGCTATGCTCGACCCGAGCGGCAGGGAAGAGGTTATTTCCACCCTGCTCAAGCTCAACCGCGAAAAAAACATGACCGTTGTGCTCATTACGCACTATATGGACGAGGCGGTGCTCGCCGACCGCGTGGTGGTGATGGACAGCGGCAGGGTGCTCACGCAGGGCACGCCGGAAGAGGTCTTTTCACAGGTGGAGCTTCTCAAAAAACACCGCTTAGACGTTCCGCAGTCGGCGGAGCTTGCATACAGGCTCAAGGGCTGCGGCTTAACAATAGACAAGATTCCGCTCACGCAGGCAGACTGCGTGGCAATGCTTGAGGAGGCAATGAAATGAGTTGTGTTCTTGAGCTGAAAAATCTGAGCTTCATCTACGGCAAGGGCACGCCCTTTGAAAAACGTGCCGTTGACAAGGTGAACCTCAGCATTCATCAGGGCGAATTCATCGGCGTTATCGGTCACACCGGTTCGGGCAAAAGCACGCTGATGCAAATGCTCAACGGCTTGATCCGACCTGCCGAAGGACAGGTCTTGCTTGACGGCAGGGACATTTGGGCGGAGCCGAAAAAAATCCGCGACGTCCGCTTTAAGGTCGGCATGGTGTTTCAGTATCCCGAATATCAGCTGTTTGAGGAAACGGTGTACAAGGACATCGCCTTCGGCGCGCAAAACAAGGGACTGCAGGGCGCCGAGCTTGACGAAGCGGTGAAACAGGCGGCTGACTTTACGGGCCTGAAGCCCGAACTGCTGCAAAAGTCGCCCTTTGATTTGTCCGGCGGCGAAAAGCGCCGCGCGGCAATTGCCGGCGTAATCGCCATGAATCCAGAGGTGCTGGTGCTCGACGAGCCGACCGCGGGGCTTGACCCGATGGGGCGCGAGGTGCTGCTCAGCCAGATGGTGCGCTATCACAAGGAGCGCAAAAACACGGTACTGCTGGTGTCGCACACCATGGAGGATATTGCGCGCGTCGCCGACCGCATCATCGTGATGAACAAGGGCAGGCTCGCCATGTTTGAGAACACCAAAGAGGTGTTCCGCCGTCCCGACGAGCTGGCCGGCTATGGTCTAAAGGTGCCGCAAATCACAAAAATCATGCAGGATTTGCGCCAAAAGGGCTTTGACGTGCCCGAGGGCGTGCTGACGGTGGACGAGGCGTTCGCCGCGCTGCTCCCGCTTTTGAAAAAGGAGGGAAAGCTGTGGTAAGAGACGTTTCCTTCGGTCAGTATTTTCCGGGCAAAAGCCTGATTCACCGGCTGGACCCCCGCGCCAAAATCCTGATTTTTATCGCGTATCTCGTCATCATTTTCTGCACCTTCAACTTTGCCGCGCTCGGTTTAACCACCGCGTTTGCGGCGCTGTTTCTGGTGCTCAGTCAAATTTCGCCGAAGTTCTATTTCAAGAGCTTAAAGGTGATTATTTTCATTGTTATCTTCACCTCGCTGCTTAATTTGTTCTACGGCTCGGGCGAGCCGCTGTGGCAGTGGTGGGTGTTCCGCATTACCCTCGACGGAATCAGCCGTGCGGTTTTCGTGACGGTGCGCATTATCTGCCTGATTCTTGCCAGCTCCTGCTTGACGTTTACCACCTCGCCGACCGAGCTGACGGACGCGATTGAAAGGCTGATGAAGCCCTTAAAGGTCGTTCATTTTCCCGTGCACGAGGTCGCCATGATGATGTCGCTGGCACTGCGGTTTGTGCCGACGCTCCTCGAGGAAACCGACAAAATCATGCAGGCGCAAAAGGCGAGGGGCGCCGACATGGATTCGGGCAACCTCATCAAGCGCATTAAGGCGATGATTCCTATTCTCATTCCGCTGTTCGTTTCCGCGTTCCGGCGCGCTTACGACGTGGCGACCGCTATGGAATGCCGCTGTTACCGCGGCGGAGCGGGCCGCACGCGAATGAAACAAATCCATCTGGCCGCGCGCGATATTCTGGCGTTTGCCGCTGTCGCGCTGGTCATCGGCGGTGTCATTTTATGCAATATCTTTGTGACGGGGATGTAAGAAATCTCCTGCTGACAATTTCATATGACGGAAAAT
>CADBSZ010000034.1 GCA_902797525.1 uncultured Ruminococcus sp.
CAAACCTATCTATCGCGTTTACGTGTCGAGGTACTCGACCGAGTGCCTCGGAGGCAGGACGCCTATGGAAAAATCGGTTTTGCAAAACGTCGGGTTAACGGCGTGGCTTAACGCGGGCTGAAACGGTATGTTCTATGCAAACCTATCTATCGCGTTTACGTGCCGAGGTACTCGACCGACCTGAAAAACGGCTCAAAACCATCCTTGGTTTTGAGCCGTTATTGTTATGGTTCACAGCGCTTGCAGGGAACAAAGCCCATCGCAATCGCCTCGTCGCGCGTGCCGTTAAATTCGCGCTTATTTTTCTCCTTTATATCCCCCACCGACGAGCAGTCGGGATAATGGAACCTTTTCGTGTTCGTGTTCAAAATATAGCGTACGCCGCTGCTCTGCGGCGTTTCCTGCGGTTCGTCATCAACAGCCGCCGCTTTTTGATTAGGCTCAACCGAGTCAGGCGCTGCGGTTTCATGCGGCACGGTTGTCGCAACAGCTGTAGCAGGCACAACCGTTACGTCCGTTTCCTTTTCAAACACATCGTCGATGGTTACTTTGCCGGAGTGCTTTTGCACGGAGCTCTGCGCCTGCGAAACGGCAGGCTGCGACATGCCTGACCTACCGAATTCTGACGAACAAGCCGCTGCGGAAAACAGGAGCACCGACATCAGCAGCAAAAACGCAAGCAGCTTGCGCATTATTTAATCTTTCCCTCAAAAAACTCAGGCACATACTTTTTGATCGTCGGCAAAATACCGATGCCGTCGGGGGTGTGCGGCGGCAGCTGCCAAAAGTCGTGCGCGCAATAGGTGTTGCCCTCAATAATCACGGGGCCGTGCTCGGTGGTGGCAACGTCCCAGCCGACATAGCGGATTTGCGGCGTCACCTTTGCCGCTTTGAGCACCATCTGCACCGCTTCCTTCACAAACGGAATGGTGTATCCCTGAATCTTGATGTGCGTGTCGGGGTGCTCGGTATAGATAATGCCCTTGGGCGTGTCGCCTGCGTGCGCCGGATATTTCATCACGCCGGTTTCGGGATCGACGGGCGTAAACAGGCAGTTGTTGTCGATAATGCTGTCGCCGAGTCCCATCTTCTGCACAATATAGAGCAGATGCGGCTCGCCGGCCTTGTCGAGCACGGTGATAAAGCGCATGGAGTTGACCGCGTTGGGATAGAGCTTGCTGACCGCCGGGTGCTGAACAATGTTCTCCTCCAAAATGCAGAAATTCTTTTCCTTCAAATAAGCATACAGCTCGTCAAAGTCCTTGTAATCGCTCACCTTAATGCGCTCGCAGCCGTGGCCGCACTCCAAATCCTGCATTTTGCAAAACAGAACCGGGTGCTTTTCGCAAAACGCCTTTACCTCGTCCTTGTTCGCCTTTTGAAACTGAATAAAATCTCTGCCGATATAATCCTTGTAAACGATGTTAAACTCGTCCTTATTCTCGAGGAAATGCGCGTATTCGGGGTCGTTCATAAAGGTGTTGAACTTTTTGCTGATGAGGCGCGTCATAAAGGTGGCGCGCTGAGCGGCGCTGAGCTTATAAAACTCAAAAATCAAATAGTCATAATAGCCTGCGCCGTACTTTTTGGCGCAGTGCAGCATGTCAAAAAAGGTGCTGACTCTTCCCTTGCCGGAGCGCTCGTGCACCAGCTTAATGACCTCGTTCATTTTGCCGAAGCTTGCATGAGAAAGAATTTTCAAAATATATGCGTTTGCCATAACTTCCAACTCCTGTTAATATTCATAAATGCGCGGAACACGCTTGGAAATTCCGCAGACAATTTCATCGACATTTTTGCCGAGCAAGTCCGCCATCCACAGCACGCTGAGCTGATCGTCCAGCAGCGACACCGTGTCGCCGCGCTTCACCTCGCCGATGTCGGTGACGTCTACCATAAACTGATCCATGCACACCCTGCCGATAATCGGGGCGGTTTTGCCGTTGATTTTCACCATGCCCTTGTTGGACAGCGCGCGGCTGTAGCCGTCTGCAAAGCCCACGGGAATGGTGGCAATTTTGGTGGGGCGCTGCGTGACAAACGTGCCGCCGTAGCCCACCTCGGTGCCCACGGGCACCTCCTTGACCATCACGACATAGGTGTACCAGCTCATGACCTGGCGGAAGTCCGCCTTTGCCCAGTCGTCCTCGTCAATCGGACACAAGCCAAACAAAATGTCGCCGGCGCGTACCGCGTCGAGCCGCGTTTCGGGGCGCAGCAGGATGGCAGGGCTGTTCGCCACATGCTTGCACGGAATGTGCACGCCCTCGTCCTCAAGCCGCTCAAGCATTTGAATATACCGCTCAAACTGCGCCTTGGTGCTCACGCCGTCGGGCTCGTCGGCGCGCGCAAAGTGCGTAAACGCGCCTGTAATCTCCAGATTTTCCAGTGCGTTAATGCGCGTAATCAGCTCAATGGACCGCTCGTCAACAGAAAAACCGATTCGGCTCATGCCGGTGTCGATTTTGAGATGAACGGGACAAACCGTGCCGCTCCAGCGCGCGAGCATGTTCAGCTTTTGCGCGGTATCATAAGAAAAAATCGCGGGGGTTAAATTGTATTTGATGATGTTTTCAAGCTGTCCGTCGCAGGTGTCGCCCAACAGCAAAATCGGTTCGGTGCAGCCTGCCTCGCGCAGGGACGCGCCCTCCTCCCACACGGCAACTGCATAGCGCTCGATACCGCACTTTTTCATGGTGGAATAAATGCCCTTTTCGCCGTGGCCGTAGCCGTCGCCCTTGAGCACCGCCATAATTTCAACACCGTCGCCGATAATCTCGCGGATGCGGCGCACATTGTGCTCAATCGCGCTCAGGCTGACAACCGCCTCGGTTCTCTGCGCAAGCCTTCTCACATTTCTGCCCCCTGTCAGTGTTTCTAAATGATTATTTTACCACATCTTTCAGGATTTGACAATAGTCAGGTTAAGCCTAACTTTTTCTTTCGGCGTTGCAGGGTTGAATTTGACAGGAAATGTTGTTCCAAAAGAAAGATTCAAATGATTCAAATGATTCAAGTGAAGCGGCAGAAGAAAACGCGCCGCTTTACGGCGCATGGTTTATCTTCCTCTTCATTCTCATCTTCATCTTCATTTTCATCTTCATTTTCATCTTCATTTTCATATTCATATTTATATTTATATTGGCTAGATTCGCTAAGCGTTCGGTAGCGTTCGGTAGCGTTCGGTAGTATTCGGTAGTATTCGCTCAAAAGAATCGGGGCGGACTTGCGTCCGCCCCCTTTATGCCGGAAACTATCCGACTTTTTGTACATTGTAATGACCGTTGCCTGACTGACCGTTGGTCTGATAATGCGCGCTGCCCTCGATGGTGATGTCCACGGTTTGACCGAGGCTGGAACCGTTCGAGAAGTTCATGTATTTCGCGTCCTTGGGAACGCTGAACTTGTAGGTTATGCCGCTGACCAAAGTCATTGCAGTGCCCGGGAAGCCGTTGCCCGACGAACCGCCCCAGTAGGAACAGTAAATCGTACCCGCCCAACCGGCGTTGTTGGTGAAGTACATGGTGTAGGTGTTGTCGCCGTCGGTGGGATTAACGGTCGGCGTGGTGTAGTCGGTGCCGCCGTAGTTGCTCCACTGCTTGGTGTCGTCGTTGTAAATCATGCCAAAGCCGGGAATGGTGAGGTCGTCCGTCTGGTCGTTGCCGCCGTCGTTGAATACCACGCTGTCATAGCCGTCGGGAACCTCAACACGCCATGCGCCGCCGTTGCGGTAATCCATCTTTGTGCCGTGCCATACGGTGCTTTGACTTGTGTCGTTGGAATTCCACATATGCGCGTAAACGGTGCCCCAGTTTTTGGTGTTCTGGAAATAGATGTAATTGCCGTCGTCAACAGGTGTTGTCGGTGTGGTCGGCGTGGTGACGGGCGTGCTGCCGCCGTACTCGGTCCACGAATGGTTCGCGCCGAATATCATCGACTTGCCGCCGATGTCAAGTCCGGGCTCCTGATCGGCAGGATAGCGGTTGGTGGTGGCGGTTTCGCTCTCGGTGAAAATCGCTTTGCCGTACTCATAGCTGGAGGGAACGCTGATGTAATAAACGTTGTTTGCGCCCTTGGTCATCGCGGTGCCCGGCCATGTGGCAACGTCACCGTCGTCTGTGTAGATGTAGCAGTAAACGTTTGACCAGTTGTAGGCGCTGTTGTCGAAATAAAGCACCTGACCGTCAACGGGCGTAGTGGGCTGCGTCGGCGTGGTGGGCTGCGTTTCGGGCTCAGTGCCGTCGGTGTATTTGCCTGCGTAGCAGTTGGGCTCGTTCATTTGAGCGAGATAGCGCTGGAGGGCAGTGACGTCCTTGACGTTGACGTTTTCGTCCTGATTAACGTCCGCCGCGCGGTATGCGTCGCCGGTGAGCGTGGTCAATTCGGCAAGGTGCGCCTGAATGACGGTGGCGTCCTTGATGGTAACCTTGCCGTTTTGGTCGGTGTCGCCGATAAGAACCTTGCCCAAAGGAGCCGTTGTGGGCTGAACAGTCGTCGGCTGCGTCGGCGTGGTGGGCTTGGCGGTGGTAGGCTGTGTGGGTGTGGTGGGCTTAACGGTGTATTCCGTCCACGAATGGTTCGCGCCGAAAATCATCGAGGCTTCCGCCATGTCAAGACCGGGCTCCTGGTTGGCAGGATAGCGGTTGGTTGTGGCGGTTTCGCTTTCGGTGAAGATAACCTTTGCGGTTTCAAAGCCCTCGGGAACGTCCAAAGAATAGATGTTGCCGGAGTCCTTGGTCATCGCGGTGCCGGGCCATGCGGCAACATTACCGCTGTCGTTGTAAATGTAGCAGTACACGTTTGACCAGTTGTAGGAGCTGTTGTCAAAATAGATGGTCTGCTGTGCGGCGGGATCCACCTTGGTGTAGGTGTAGGTTTCGGCGTCGGAGGTCTGCGAGCCGTCGGTCGCGCGGACGGTCAGGCTGGTAGACGCGCCGTATGCAACGCCGCTGCCGATGGTGAGGGTGGTGGTGCCGGTGAAGCTTTGATAAGCGCTGCCGTCAATGGAATAAGAACCGCTTGTCGCGTTGCTCAGCGAAAGGGTAACGGACAGGGTGTCGGTTTTGTAGTTCTTGGAACCGGGGGTGACGGTAACGGACGGTCCCGGAGGAGTTGCGTTGTAAACAACCGCTACGCCGGTGGAGCCGACGCTGCCCGAGATTTTTCCGCTTGCTACGGTAAAGGTGTTGCCGGACACCTGATCGATATACACGCCTTCCTTCATTTTGTGCGCGGTGAGACTGACGGAGCCGGAGCCGTCGAGCTTGGAAATAACCACGCCCGCGGTGCCGCGCTCGTTGTAGGCGACGTTGCCCTCGGAGGACAGATATTCGCTTTCGCCGTCAAAGTAGTTTTTGAATTTGTTGACTTCCGCAACCGCGTTGTTTTTCCATGTGGTGTCGGAGCTTGCCATACCCATGGTCTGGTGCGGCCTTGCAAAGAAGAGCGCGGACGCATCCTTGCGCGAAGCGATAATCGCCCACGCCTTGATGATGGTGTTATCGGAAACGCCGGAGGTGCTGCGTATACCGGCTGAGCCGGACTCGCCCATATAGGTGTCGTGCGATTCCGCCCAAAGCACGGTTTTGTCCGCCTCGCTGTCCCACTTGTAGTAAGCGGAATCGGCAAGACCGGAGGCGTTGTTGTTGTTCGCCGCAGCCAGCGCCTTGTCGCCGGCATAGTTGTCGGTGTAGCTCATGTAAGGGGCGTAGTTCTTCATGCTGGTGCCTGCGCCGTTGAGAATTTCGCCGTAATAATAGATGTTGCTGCCTGCGGACTTGGAGCCGTTGATAACGGTCGGCCAAAAGTCGGAGCCGCCGTTCTCGCCGGGAAGCTCGATGTGCTTCGCCGCGTCAAAGCGGAAGCCGTCAACGCCGAGGTTAATCAGCTCGATGAGCAGGTTTTTGTAGGCGTTCATCACGGTGGTGTTGCCGGTGTTGAGATCGGGCAGCTGAATGTGACCGTGGGTGACCTTGTAGCGGTTGTTGTCATCGTCCGCCGCCATGTCGTCCGAGTGCCAGTACTGGCTTTGGCGCCACTGGGAATCGACCGAGGATGAAACGTTGTCAAGACCGTTTTTCTTCATGCCGTTGTCAGCCATGTGGTTGGCAACGATGTCAACAATAACCTTAATGCCCTTTGCCTCAGCCGCGTCGCACAGCGATTTCAGCTGCGCCTTTGTGCCGAGCCAGTTGTTGCCGTCGGCAATGCGCACGCCAAGCGGCTGATACATCTTCCACCACTGACCGCCCTGGTCGGTATAGCCGGAGCTGTAGTCCTTCGGGGGCTGTACGGGTGAAGTTAGAACAGCGGTGTAGCCCGCGTTCTTGATGGCGTCCAGATTGTTTTGAATGGCCGAGTATGACCAGTTGAAGCAGTGCAGAATTGCGCTGCCCTGAATGGTGCTTTGTGCCTCCTGGCTGCCGTAGCCCGCTGACGCGGAATCGACAGTGACCGCCTGCGTCGCAAAACTTCCGACCGCAAGGCACGAGAGCATCATACACAGCACCAAAACAATACTTGTGATTTTCTTGCTCAAATTTCTCACTCCTAAATAAAATTACGTGACAGATAAACTCTGCACCCATTTTATAATACCAAAATGTGATGTTTCTTTCAATTTGCTATCTGCACAATAAAGTATCAGAGTTTTTAGCAAAAATGCTCACCAAAAATTTGCTCTTGACATCTGATTTTTGAAGTGATATAATTGTTCTGTTGCAAATGCGGATGTAGTTTAGTGGTAGAACTTCAGCCTTCCAAGCTGATCGTGTGGGTTCGATTCCCATCATCCGCTCCAAA
>CADBSZ010000035.1 GCA_902797525.1 uncultured Ruminococcus sp.
GTTCAGACGGAAAGGTGTTAAGCGCCTTTCCGTTTTTTATATGCATTAAAAATCTTTTAAAATCTTTCAGCATTTTTTAACCTTTGCATGTTATCCTACAGTCAAACAAAACAAAGGGAGGCATTCTTATGAAAGCAAAGGTTAATAAAAAATATATGGCGTTTGTCGCGGTGCTTGCCGCGTTATCTACCGCTATCGCGCTGACCTCCTGCAACAACGGCAGTCAGTCTGCGCAAACCGAAACGATCGCTGCTTCGCAAGCGGAAACAACCGCACAGGAAACAACGGTTGCAGCCGCAGGCAGCGGCAAGGTGCTTTCGGAAAGCGATATCACCATCAACGACACGATCACCAATTCCGCCGACGGCGAGCACGCTGTTATGGCAGACGGAGAGACGGCGAGTTATCAAAACACCCTTGTTACCAAAACAGGCGAGGCGGACGGAGACGAAGCGGACTTCTACGGCGAGAACGCCGCAATTTTCGCCACCAACGGCGCAACGCTTGACCTCAGCGAAATGGTGATTAAAACCGACGGCACCCATGCCAACGCTGTGTTCAGCTACGGCGAGGGCACCACGGTGAACATTTCCGACTCTTATATTCAAACAAGCGGTAACTGTTCGGGCGGCTTGATGACGACAGGCGGCGGCACCATGAACGCAAACAACCTGACGATTACCACCTCGGGCAACTCGTCGGCGGCAATCCGCTCCGACCGCGGCGGCGGCACCGTCAATGTAACGGGCGGAAGCTACACCACGAGCGGCACCGGCTCACCGGTGATTTATTCCACCGCCGACATCACGGTCAACAACGCTTTGCTGACCTCTACCGCCTCACAGGGGGTTGTGGTTGAGGGCAAAAATTCTGTCACGCTCAATAACGTTACGCTCAACGCGGACAACAACACTAAAAACAGTGACAAATCCGATTATTATCAGGCTGTTATGATTTATCAGTCAATGTCGGGCGATGCGGCAGAGGGGCTGTCAAGCTTTACCATGAACGGCGGCACACTGACCAACGCCAACGGCGACGTGTTCTTTGTAAATAACACCGCAACCGAAATCACCCTGAAGAACGCGCAGATTGTCAATAACGGAGACGGCGTTTTCCTCCGCGCGGCTGCGGCAGGCTGGGGCAGCGAGGGCAGCAACGGCGGTCAGGTTACGCTTAACGCCGAGAATCAGGTTATCAGCGGCGATATGGTTGTTGACAAGGTGTCAAATCTGAATATGTACCTGAAGGACGGTTCGAGCTTTAGCGGCGCAATTAATTCGAGCGGTCAGGCAGGTGAGGTGTATGTTGAAATCGAGGACGGTTCCACATGGACGCTGACCGGCGACAGCTATATCACAAGCCTTACCTGCGGAACGGGTGCAATTAACCTTAACGGACATAAGCTGTATATCAACGGCACGGAGTATTCCGAGGGCACAGCGTCCTCCGGCACGGCAATCGCCGTCACACAATCCTCCGGCAGCGGACAGCCCGGCAGCGATAAGCCCGACGGAATGCCCGGAGGAGAAAAGCCCGACGGCAATCCGCCAGCAAAACCCGGTGAAAATTAAGCTTGAATCCTAAAAACAACAAACCGCTCCGGCTTCGGGGCGGTTTGTTTGCACAGTTATGTTTTTTTGAAGGGCTTTCGCAAAAGCTTCAGCACACCGTTGCCTGCGAGATACAGCGCGTAGGCGCTGCCGATAATCGACGTTGCGCACAAAACAAAGTTAGCAGGAAACGGCAGGGCAGTAAAGACTTTAATAACGGGGAACTGCACCAGATAAATTTCCAGTGACATCTTCGAAATAAAGGGGATTACCTTCCACGCCGGAAGCCTGTCCTCAAGGGAAATGACGAAGGCGCTGATAAGATAAGCGAACACAACGGCAACATACAGCTGTGAAATGCTTGCATATCCCTCGCGGCAGTAGCGGTGAACAATGAAATAACCGACAGCGGCAAGCAGCGCGCCCGCTCCGCAGAGTACGGGCTTTTTCGGACAGGCATTGCTTTTCAGCGCCCCGCCGAGCAGCATTGACTGCAAATAAGTCAGCGTGGAAACAGGGTTTAGGAATCCGGTGACAGGATAAGAAAAATCAAAGAAGAAAAAGAAGTATGTCAGCTGTCCTGCCAACACGATGAAAAATGCTTTGTAAAAGTTGAATTTGGTTTTTCGGTTCAGCCACGAAAACAGGTAGTAGCCGACATAGCACAGCATAATCGTGGGAATAAAGTGATACCAGGCATTCCAGCCGAACACCACTTTCAAAAGACTGAGCCATCCTTTGGCAGAGGGCATACCCTCAACGGGAAATTTCCCGATAATCAGCAATATCGGCAGCCACAGCAGATAGGGGAGATATACGCGGTATCCTCTGCGCCAAATAAACCGCGGAAAGCTTTCACTTTTGTGCGTCAAACAGTAGCCCGAAAGCAAAAAGAACAGACAGTTGCCGAATATTGCGCCAAACCGCAAAAAGGAAAGCTTTTCGGGATAGATACCGTCAAAATGACTGTTGGTAATCAGCGCGATTGCCAGAAGTCTTAGACAATCTACGGATTTTTGTCGCTGCATGAATCTTTCCTCCGAAACACAAAAATAACACGAATTAATTATAGCATAGAAAGCAAGTCGATAATTCTTAAAAGGAATAATAAAAAGCCGTGCCGAAAAAGTATTTTTAAGAAAACGCTCTTTGTGAGATAAACAAAATTTTTTTCAATTAGTAATTGACATTTTAAAAGAACTTTGATATAATAACTCTTGTTGATTAAGCGAATCGCTCAACCTCGGAACTCTCGCCGTGTAAAAGCGGAGGAAATATGCAGGTATGGCGGAATTGGCAGACGCGCATGGTTCAGGTGACACCCCTTCGGTGTAACTGAAAAATCCGTCTTAAAC
>CADBSZ010000036.1 GCA_902797525.1 uncultured Ruminococcus sp.
AGCCGCTCAATATAGCGGATAATGCCTTCGCCGTGATAGTTTTCGCCTGTGTCAATCAGCATGGTTTCGCCGTTGGGCAGTTCGATAAAGGCGGAATCTCCCTGCCCCACGTCAAGAAAATGTACGCTGAGTGTTTGATTGTTCTGCTTTATCGCGGTTTCCTGCGTACAGGCGCAAAGAATTGCCGCTGTCAGAACAAGCGAAAGAATGAATACAATGAATGATTTGCGTTTCATAAAAATTTAGCTTGCCTTACCGGTGTAAAGCTGATAGTACTTGCCCTTTTGCTCAAGCAACTGGTCGTGGGTGCCGCGCTCGATGATTCTGCCATGCTCCAGAACAATGATACAGTCGGAGTTTTTGACGGTGGACAGGCGGTGAGCGATGACGAAGGTGGTTCTGCCCTTCATCAGCTTATCCATACTCTCCTGCACCATTTTTTCGGTTCGGGTATCAATGGAGCTGGTCGCCTCGTCCAAAATCAGCGCAGGCGGATCGGCAACTGCCGCACGCGCAATGGCGAGCATTTGGCGCTGGCCTTGGCTGAGATTGCCGCCGTCCGCCTTGATGACGGTGTTGTAGCCGTCGGGCAGCTGGCGGATAAAGCTGTCGGCGTTGGCGAGCTTCGCTGCGGCAATAACCTCCTCGTCGGTGGCGTCAAGCCTGCCGTAGCGGATGTTTTCCATAATCGTATCGGAGAACAGGTTGGTCTCCTGCAAAACAATTCCGAGTGAGCGGCGCAAATCCGCCTTTTTAATCTTGTTGACGTTGATACCGTCGTAGCGAATTTTGCCGTCCTGGATATCGTAAAAGCGGTTTATCAGGTTGGTGATCGTCGTCTTTCCGGCGCCTGTGGAACCGACAAAAGCAATTTTCTGTCCGGGGCGCGCGTAGATGTCGACATTGTGCAGCACCATTTTGTCGTCGGTGTAACCGAAATCGACGTCGTCCATTACAAGGTCGCCGCGCAGCTCCTTATACTCCACCTCACCGGTCGCCTGATGAACATGCTTCCATGCCCAAAGGCCGGTGCGGCTTTCGGCTTCGGTAAGCTTACCGTCCCGGTACTCGGCGTTGACAAGGGTGACATAGCCGTTGTCCTCCTCGCTCTTTTCGTCGAGCAAGTCAAAAATACGCTCAGCACCTGCCAGCGCCATGACAATACTGTTGAACTGCTGGCTGACCTGATTAATCGGCATGGTGAAGCTTTTGTTGAACGTCAAAAAGCTAACGAGCGAGCCAAGCGACAAGCTGAGCACGGGAATACCGCCGCAGGTGATAGCGAGAAGGCTGCCGGCTATCGCACAGATAACATAGCTGAGGTTACCGAGTTGACCGTTAACCGGCATGATGATATTGGCAAACATATTGGCATTGTAGGAGCTTTGAAAGAGCTTTTCATTCAGCTCGTTAAATTCCTCAACGCTCTTTTTCTCGTGGTTAAAGACCTTGACAACCTTTTGACCGTTCATCATTTCCTCGATGTAACCGTTTTCTTTGCCGAGGTCGGTTTGCTGGGCAACAAAGTATTTGCCGCTCTTGCCCGCAAGGGTTTTGGAGACGAACATCATCACGGCAACCATTCCAAGGGAAAGCAGCGTCAGCGGAACACTGAGAGAGAACATGCTCACAAGCACCGCCACAATAGTGATAGCGCTGTTGAACACCTGCGTCATACTCTGGCTGATCATCTGGCGCATGGTGTCGACGTCGTTGGTGTAGACGCTCATGATGTCGCCGTGGGCGTGGGTGTCAAAATACTTAATGGGCAGACTTTCCATGTGACGGAAAATATCGTTGCGCAAATCGCGCATGGTGCCCTGTGTGACATAAATCATAATACGCGACTGGGTGTAGGTTGCCGCCGCGCCGATAAGGTAAAACACGGCGACGCGGCCGATAGCGAACAGCAGCGGCGAAAAGTCGGCGGACTGTCCTGCCGCGACCTGCTCGACCATGGGAGAAATGTAGTCGTCAAACAGCGTTTGAATAAACAAAGTGCCCTGAACGCTTGCCAGCACGCTGATAATAATGCAGAGAAGCACAAAAATCATGTGCACCTTATAGCGCTTTAAAATCAGTCCCAAAAGCCGCTTAAAGGTTTTCATGCTCTTCTTCGGATCGTCGATTTTGGCGCGCGGTTGGGGGCCTCTGCGCCTTCCGGGAACGGGTGCGGGCATGTTACATCTCTCCTTTCTTGTCAAAGTCGCCGTTGCCGACGGTCTGCGCAATATAGATTTCGCGGTAAATCGCGCAGCTTTCCATCAGCTCGTCGTGGGTGCCGACGGCGTTGATTTCGCCGTTATCCATCACGACAATACGGTCGGCGTTTTCAACGCTCGAAACGCGCTGTGAAATTATCAGCTTGGTGGTGTCGGGAATCTCCTCGGCAAACGCCCTTCGGATTTTTGCATCGGTAGCGGTATCAACCGCGCTGGTGGAGTCGTCGAGAATGAGAATCAAAGGCTTTTTCAACAGGGCGCGCGCAATACAAATGCGCTGCTTTTGACCGCCCGACACGTTGGTGCCGCCCTGCTCAATTTTGGTGTGGTAGCCTTCGGGGAAATCCTGAATGAAGTCGTCCGCACAAGCGAGCTTGCAGGCGCGGATACACTCCTCCTCGGTGGCGTTTTCGTTGCCCCAACGCAGGTTGTCAAGAATCGTACCGCTAAACAAAACGTTCTTTTGCAGCACCACGCTTACCTTATCGCGCAGCACCTCAAGGTCGTAGCCGCGCACATCCTTGCCGCCGACTTTTACGCAGCCCTCATTGACGTCATAGAGTCTGCCGATAAGGTTGACAAGGCTGGTTTTGGAACTGCCGGTGCCGCCGATGATGCCGATGGTCTCACCCGATTTGATGTGCAGATTGATATTGTTAAGCACGGGGCGTTCGCTCTTTTCGCTGTAGCTGAATACGACGTTTTCAAAGTCGATGCTGCCGTTGGGCACGTCGCAGTCAGGATTTTCGGGATTGGCGATGGTCGCCTTTTCGTTGAGCACCTGCGCCACGCGTCTGCCGCTGGCAAAGCTCATGGTAAGCATCACAAAAATAAAGGCAATCATCATCAGGTTCATCAGAATGTTCATGCAGTAGGTGAGCATGCTGGTGAGTTCGCCCTTGCTCAGCTCGCCGCCGACAATCATATTCGCACCGAACCAGCTGATGCCGATGATGGAGGCATAGATGGTAATCATCATCAAAGGCGACACGGAAACCATCATTTTTTCCGCCTTTAAAAACAGAATATAGAGGTTAAGGGTTGCGCGTTCGAATTTGCTGATTTCGTGATTTTCGCGCACAAACGCCTTAACCACGCGAATGGAAGATACGTTTTCCTGCACGCTTGCGTTGAGCTCATCGTACTTTTCAAATACCTGTGTGAAATACTTGTGCGTTTTGCGAATCAGGAAAAACAGCACCACCGACAAAAACGCCACGGCAATCAGATAAATACTGGCAAGCCGCGCGTTAATCATCAGCGTAATCGTCATGGCGACAATTAAGCTAATCGGCGCGCGGAAACAGATGCGCAAAATCATTTGATAGGCGTTTTGCAGGTTGGTGACGTCGGTTGTCATGCGCGTAACCAAGCCTGCGGTGGAAAACTTGTCGATGTTCGCAAAGGAAAAGGTTTGGATGTTTTCGAACATGGCAAAGCGCAGATTGCGCGCAAAGCCTGCCGACGCCTTTGCGCCGAACACACCGCCCATCGCGCCGCCGAGCAGCGCAAGCAGCGCGCACAGCACCATCAGACCGCCCATGAACAAAACATGCCCCATGTCGGCGCCCGACGGGTTTTCGATTCCGTTGTCAATCATGGACTTCATCAAAAGCGGAATCAGCATTTCCATTAGGACTTCGAGTATCATAAACAAGGGCGTTGCGACGCTTTCCTTAACAAAGCCCTTGATATGTACTGCCAGTGTTTTTATCATAGTATCACCTTTTGTTTATAGATAATAATATTATACAATATTCTGTGGTGAATAACAAGTGGCCAAATAAAAAAGGTGCAACAAAGTGCACCTTTTGGTTTATTCTTCTGCTTTCTTATAAAACGGCTCAATTCCCTTAACGGCGCTCTTGGCAAACTCCATGGTGTAGGGCATGATGGTGAGGGCTTCCTCGTCGTCGATATAGGGCTTGGCGGCGTCGGCAATTCCTTCAAAGGTTTGGTTCATGTCGCCGATGAAGTCGACCACGATGAAGTAACCGACCTTGCCGTCCTTTTCAATCATGCGCAAGTATGCGGCGTTGACCTGCGGCTCGGTGCTGAGGTGGTTAATCAGGGTTGCCATGAGGTCAATGGGATATTCCTTTGGCTCCCCTACCCTAACCTGCGTACCGTTTTGAATAATGTTCTTCTCGCGGCGCATGTAGTCGTACTGTTGCTTGATGGAAATGACCATCGGCTTGGGGAAGGTGACGCTTTTGCCGAACGCGTTGATGACAAAGCCCTCGGTGTTGGATTGAGGATCCATAACCATACCGGCAAGGCTGTCAAAATCGGTGACAACCTTGTGCGAACCGGCTACGCCGCTCCACTTGTTCATTTCATCCATGTCGGTAAACACGCCGAAGAATTTTTGCTTGGTCTGGTTGTTCTCGAGCAGCCGGAACTGCACCTGAGTGGAGTTGCCCATTATGGTTTTGCCGTTTTTGGTGTGTGCCTGCGGAATTTGTCTGACGTTGGCCGGCAAAATGAAGCGCGCCTTGACAACCTCGGTAATCATAGCGTCGATATTCGGCTTGCTGCCGTCTGCCTGCATGGTTTCAATTGCGGCGAGGAGGGCAGGGTTTTTGATGTCCTCCGCCGGAATTTTGCTGTTTTCTACCTTTAAATTATTATCACTCATGGGATTCATTCCTTCCTGTTATTCTGCCTGATAGGTTTTGTCCGGCTCTACGGTTAAGCCTTTGCCGTCGGGATACTGCACGCCGTCCGCGCTGCCGCCGTCGTTAAAGATAATCAGCGGCGTGTCCCAGTCCTCGGTGAAGGTGTAGCTGTATTTGCCGTCGGAATCTTTCGTCATCGGCTCACCCGGCCAGACATCGTTTTCGTAATCGTCGGTGTTGTAAATATAGATGTTAATGTCGTCCGCCCAGTCGTCCTTGGTTTTTTCAAAATACACCTTCGTGCCTTTGGCGATTTTGTAGGCGTTTTCAAAGGTAAACTCCGCGCGTTCATAGGTGGGTGTTCCCTCGCTGTTTTTCGCGCGCAGCTCTACCTTGACAACCTCACCGTCGGCAGGCTTTTCAATGGTAATTTTGTCGCCGTCCTTATATTCCGCCGCTTCGCTGCCGTTTATGGAATAGGTGCCCTTGTCGGCGTTTTCCAGCGTAAGGGTGACGGACAGAGACTTGCCGTCGGTTTTAAAGACGGTATCCTCGGCAACGCCGACGTTCGCCATCGCCGCCTGCGCAACATAGCCCTCGTTATAGAGCACGACAACGGAATTTTCCGCAATCGGTTTTTCACTTGTCAGCTTGCCGTCCTTAACGGTGTAGACGGTGGTATTATCTGCGCGGTCGGTGTATTCACCGTCGGGCAAATTAATGTCAAAGCCTGTTTTTAATTCTTTATCAGAATTAACGATTACTGCGCCCTTTTTGCCGCGCTCAATGATAATGGCAGTGGAGTCGCTGTCGGGATTGACCAGCTCCTCGTCCTCACCGATCATGGCGGTGCGGAAATGATTGACAGCGGACACGCGCGCGTCCTTGTACATATCGTCGCCCTGCGGTCCGATGCGGTTCATACCCCATTCGCTGTCGTCGCCCGAATGATAGGGACGCGAGAAAAACAGCGGCGTGCCGTCTTTGCGCGAGCAGATGACCGACCAGCCGAGAATGATTTGTTCGTCGCTGAGCTCGAGCCATGTGCCGTCGTTAATGTAGTTGTCATGCGACTCAACCCACGTCACCATATTGAGCGGCGCTTTGCCCAGCCAATATTCCTTGATGGCGGAGGTGTCGAGCACGTTGTTGACCAGCGCGGAGCGGATTTTGCTGCCGTAAACACTGGATGTGGTTCTGCCGATGGCGTCGATGTATTCCTCAATTTTGTCGTTGCCGCCCTGCAAAACCTCACCGTAAATGAACTTGCTGTCGTAGTCCTTGGTTTCGGTTTTTACCTTTTCCCAAAAGTTGTTTTCAAAACCGTCGTCCTCCTTGGGATCGTCGGGCAAACCGATGTGCTTGGCGGTGTCATACCGGAAACCGTCCGCACCGCAGTCGATACAGTCGTTGATGAACTTGAAGAAGTATTCCTGAAAGGACGGACGCTCGGTGTTGATGTCGGGAAGGCCACCCATCTGCGCGGTGGTGCATTGCAGGCGGTCGGAATAGTCCATGATTTCCTTGTTATTGTGCTGATGGAACAGTGTGTCAAAGCTGCCGCCCCCTGCTTCAACCAAATCGGGCGACACCTTGTCAAGCTGGGGCGTAGTGTGGTTGGCGATAACGTCCACCAGCACCTTTACGCCATAGCTGTGAGCTTCGTCGCACATCGCCTTAAATTCGTCGCGTGTACCGAGCTGATAGTTGCCGATTTTGAAGTCGGTGGGCTGATAGTGATAATACCACTTGCCGTCGCCGAAAAGCTCCATTCCGCCGCTCTCGCCCACCAGGCACTCGTTGACAGGAGAGGTTTGAACCGCGGAAAAGCCGGCAGCCGCGATGTCGGGCATACATTCCTTAATGGTGTTGAAATCCCAGCTGAACGCCTGCAAGATCGCGCCGTCGGCAACGTTTGCGGCGGTTTGTGCCGACGCTTCGCTTTCGGTTTTGCTGCTGTCCTGATTGCCGCTTTTCTGTTCGCCGCAGCCGGCAAGGGCAACGGTTCCCGTAAAGAGCAGAACGCTCAGAAGAGCTGTAATGATTCTTTTATGCAATTATAATCACCGTCTTTCTGATGATATTTTTATTTTCAAAGTACAGTATAACATATTTAACAGAAAAAGAGAATAGTTTTTTGTAAGTTTTTATGATGTTTTATACCAATCTTCATTAAAAAATAGACTTTCTACTTTTTAATAGCGCCGTAGGCGCGTCAAGATTGTATAAGACGGCAATTGTGCTTTTGCGCAATTGGAAAACGCGCC
>CADBSZ010000037.1 GCA_902797525.1 uncultured Ruminococcus sp.
GACGGAAGGCAAACGCACTTTTCGTCTGCTTTTGAGTTGCTGCTTGTTCGGCAATTGTTTCTGTGTCAAAACAGTTGTATTATTTGGCTTTTTCTGTTATGATGTACTTAAACTGTGAAATCCGGGAGGAATGAAAATGCGAGTGAAAAGGCTTGACGAAACCGACGCAGCTGCGCTTGTTGAAATATCCAAGGCACCCGGCTTTCCCTGTGAGCTGACGGAGGACGACGCCAAGGTATTTTGCCGCGGCAGGCTCCCTTCGAAGGAGGGCGTGCAGACCTACGGTATATTTGACGGCAAAGCGCTTCTAAGCGTTGCGACCGCAACCTTTTGCCGCGTATTTCCCTGTGCCGACGCGCCGTCGGGCTTTATTGTCCACATCAGCGGCGTTTACACGCTGCCGGAGTACCGTCACCGTCACTACGCGTCGGAATTGCTGAGCGCGGCGGAAGACGACGCCAAAGCGTTCGGCGCTGAGTATATTTGCTGTGACAGCACGCAGGACGGATTGTATTATTCCTGCGGCTTTCAGCCGGCGCCCGATAATGAAACAAGAATGTGGAAACACGTTCGCTGATACACAAATCCCCGAAAGGAGAGTTTATCGATGATAGAAACCGGATGGATATCCATTCTGCCGCCTCTGATTGCGATTGCGCTCGCGCTGATTACAAAAGAGGTTTACTCATCGCTGTTTTTGGGACTGCTGTCCGGAATGGTGATTTACGTTGTGGCGGCGCAGGAACCGTTTATGGCGGTTTTTTCGCGCATGTTTGACATGATGGCGGCAAAGATTGCCGAAAATTCTTACATGATTATCTTTTTGGCGCTGTTATGGGCGGTGATAACGCTGGTCAGCAAATCCGGCGGAACCGCCGCTTACGGGCGCTGGGCGGAACGGCGGCTGAAAACAAAGCGCACCACCCGATTGGCGACCGCGCTGCTGGGCGTGTTGATTTTTATTGACGACGGCTTTAATTGCCTGACCATCGGCACCGTCATGCGCCCCGTCTATGACCGTCAGCGAATCTCACGTGAAAAGCTCGCTTATATCATCGACGCTACGGCGGCCCCGATTTGCATTATCGCGCCTGTGTCGTCATGGGCGGTAGCGGTTGCCTCTGAGGTCAGCGAAACAAACGGCTTCAACGTTTTTCTGTCGACCATTCCCTATAACCTTTACGCTCTGCTGACCATTTTGATGGTTGTGTTTGTGTGCGTCAGCGGCTTGGATTTCAGCAAGATGAAAAGAGCCGAGGACAAGGCACAGTTGGAAGGAAACGCCGAGGTTTTGGCGGAGGAGCAGCAGGAAGAAAAGCAGGGAAAGGGCAGGGTGATTGACCTGGTGCTGCCCATCGTGGTGCTCATTGTATGCGCGATTTTGGGCATGGCGTATGTCGGCGGTTTTTTCCGCGGCGTGCCCTTTGCAGAGGCAATTGGCGAAAACCCCACCGCAGGTCTTTCGCTGGGCGCGTTTGCAGGCTTGGTAACGGCGTTTATTCTGTATATTCCGCGCAGAATCATTAAGGCAAAGGAGTTTGTCGGCTCCATCGTCAGCGGCGTCGGCAGTATCGTGCCGCCGATGTTGATTCTAATTCTGTCGTGGAGCTTGGGCGGCGTGTGCCGCGAAATGATTGGTACGGGAGAATTCATCTCAGGCTTCATCGCTTCTGCCAAGGTGCCGCTTGAGCTGCTGCCGTTTGTGGTGTTTGTCATCGCCGCCATCATGTCATTTTCAATGGGAACGTCGTGGGGCACCTTCGGTTTGCTGATTCCGATTGTCACGATGATTTGCTCCACCGCCGCGGGCGCCGAGCTGCTGATTCCGACGCTTGGCGCGACCTTGGCAGGCTCTGTGTACGGCGACCATTGCTCACCGATTTCCGACACAACGATACTCGCCTCAACAGGCGCGCAGTGTGAGCACATTCGACATGTCGAAACCCAGATTCCTTATGCCACGCTGGTGGCGGCGGTCTGCGCCGTCGGATATCTGATTATCGGCTTTACCCATATGCCGTGGATTGGCATGGGCGTCGGTGCGGCGCTGCTTATTGCCGCGGTTCTTGTGCTGCACAAAATCACAAAAGGTAAATCCGAACGGTAGATTTATCGAATAACAAAAAGCCCTGTTCCAAAAGAAACAGGGCTTTTTCAAGGTTGGGAAATGAATTAATACTATTCTCTGATAGAAAGCAGACAACTTTCTATCAGAGAGAAAACGCTTGGCGCATGGCATACAAAAGCTTATCTGTTCCGGCTGCTTAAATACGTCCGCAGGCCTTTGTCGAGCTCAGACAGCATTTTAACAATATAATCCTGCGACTGTTCGAAGCCGGTTGTAACCCAATCGGCAATAACGGCAAAACAGCCGTTTACATGATAGCGAACAACGCATGTTAAATCACTTTCGGGATAATCGGAGCCAAGTTGTTCCGATAAAACCAAACGCTCAATTCCGATAAACATTTTGAGCAAATTTTGATAAAGGCCGCTTGTGTTGTGAGGACTGAATATCATTTTGAAATAAACGGAATGCGCCGACACATAGTTTAACATATCATGATAAAACACAGCGGACGTTTTTTCACCGTGCTGAGTCAACACAATGCCTACATCGCTTAAAATGATTTTTGTCAGCTGCTCGTACACATCATATATATCCAGAAAATGCTTGTAGAATGTGACACGGTGAATATCTGCCATGTCCGAAATCTCCTGAACGGTAATCTGTCTGAGTTCTTTTTCACACATCAGCTCCGCAAGCGCCTGATAAATTGCGCTTTTTGTTTTCATCGACCTGCGATCGGTTTTTCTGTCTGCCATGATACGCACGCTCCCTTCTGTAACCGTTTTCAGTATAGCATGAAATTCCATGATATTCAAGTTCGCTACAATTTTTCTTGGTTTGTAAAATAGGCTACACCTGCATGCGAATGTGTAAATTAGGCTACATACCGGGGGTGTTTTGCATATATGCAGGGGCGGCTTTTTATGATATATTGATATTGCAATCAAGAGAGAGCCGAAACAAAAGCAAACGACCCTCCAAATAAATGCAAGGGAGTGCGAATCATGAAAAAGACAAACAGAATCAAAACCAGAATCATCGCAGGCATTCTTTCCGCCATCACCGTTATCTCGGTCGGCACAGCGGCAATTGGCTCCGCCTCGGCGGCTTCTGTTTCTGCTGAATCGTCCGTGTCCGCAGGCATTGCCGAAAGCATGGCTAAGACCACCTTCGGTTTCATCGGCAAAACACTGCTGAACGCCACCGGCACCAAGCTCGCGAATATGGCAATCGGACCTGTATTTAATTTGATTTTCGGCTTGGACGACGGTCCCTCCAATCAGGATGTGATTGACGATGTTGACAAGCAGGCGGCGGAAATCAAGGCCAAGGTCAATGAGGTCCTCAACGAGGTGCAGACGCTGTCGCAAACCGCCAATCAGTATCACAGCGAAGAAATGCGCCGGCTGCAGTCGATTGATTCCAATATCAGCACCATGGAATTCAGAAAGCAAACAGATAAAGTCGCGGAGGATTACGCAAACGTGCTGAAGCGTATTGCGAACAACAAGGATAACTTCACCTGCGACGGTATGGGCAAGCTCAACAACACCACCTACAAGGCATACAAGGAAATCATCAACGATCCCGTGTGCAACATCAGCACTTTGCAGGCTGATTTTGACGCAATGCTCAGCTTCCTGAAGGGTGAGCGCAGCTCGAACAACCACGAAAACGGCTATGCGCAGCTCAGCTCCTATCTGCTCGACAGGGTAATGGCCGCCGATAAAAACGAGCACAGCTACACCAAAACCCCCGATTACCACAAGGTAATCAAGGGCATCAACACCGAAATCACCTCAATGGAGGAGCATGCTATCCTCGACTTCTTTGCCATCAACGTGCTTAACAACATGTCCAAAAAAGTAAAGGAATATGAGATTGACAATAACATCATTACTGTCAACGCAGATGAATCTCCCTTTGCCAAGTTTGACAACACTGCTTCCGAAATGCTCCGTAGCCTCGGCGACATGGACGATATTTTTAATAAGGTTATCAAGGACAACGAAAACAATATGCTCAACGTTGCTCCCTATACCCTGACAACCACCAACCTCAATCACTACACCACGGAAAAGGGCTGCAGAAGCTTTGTTGACGCTTGGTCACAGGGTATTGACTCGAATTGTGATTTCACAATCAGCTCCAACGGAAAATTTATTACAGTACAAGCAGACGCAAAGAAGGGCTACAAGCTCGACGATAACGTCAAGGGAATTAATGCCAGCGGCGGTTTTGAGGTTCCCGAGCGCAGAAAGGTAGTGCTGAATCTCGGAACGGATAATTGGAATGGCAGCACATTTGATTCTTCCGCAAAAAGCGACCTGAACACCTTCTCGGTTTCAAGCAATTCTGATTTTACACTGACTTATACTTTCGTAAAGGGCGGATGTCACGCAGTTTATGTTCCGGGCAACGCAAAAAACGCAAAAGTATACTTTAACCGCGGCACCGTATACGGCACAACAGGCTCTGCCATTTGTATCGCTGCCGGAGCGGATCACACAAGCGTCACCGCCATCGGTGATTATAATTATGACTGCGCGGGCGGATTTGAAGATAAGGGCAGCCATACAACAAAAGGATATATCATCTTCGATAAAATCGATCCTCCGAGCGACAAACCCGACTGGTACACCTGATTCACAGATACAATAGTATAGTTTAGAAGAAAAACTGCCATCTAAGCATATGCTTGGATGGCAGCGCTGTTTTTTGAGGGAATATGGATGTGTGAAATCACTTTGATTCTTTGGCGGTGTTGATGGAGGCAATCAAAATTTGTTTGATCTCTATACAGTTATTCAACATGGAAGCAGCCATCGTTTCATCCAAATAATCTGATTTTTTCAGAATAAGTAGCCAATATTCTGTTTCAGCCGTTTCTTTTAGAGCAATGTGAAGTTTAGCAATAAAATCAGCTTTACTGTTTCCGTATTGCGCTTCGTTAATACTTGCACCGATAGATAGATTTATTCCCATGTGATATCGCAAAGACGGAATTTCTCATCTCTTATAAACTGATAAGGTATATCTGCCTCTGCGAGTTCATCTAAAAATGCTTTGAATACAGCATCGTCCGGGAAATTTTGTATAAATGCCAAATAGAAGCTGTGGTTGACGCAGGCTATCTCAACAGCAACGTCGATAACAGTCGGTTCAGCCATTAAATACACTTCTTCTATGTACGGATCCAGCACCCCAAAGCTTCTGTTGTCTGTATAAGAAACAGCCGCCGTCCATCTTGCGGCGCCCGAGGCTTTACTCAACACATCAAACTTCATTTGCAGCGGCATCATATCAAGCTTTTGGCGCATTGCTTTTAATGACTTCACATGCCAAAGAGAGTTCTCGGGCTGTGCCTGAAGCATCAGTTTTCCGCGGGTAACGGTACACATGCGTTCGACGTCCTCGTTCTCTCTGCCTTTTGGAAAATCAATTTCGGCAACATTAGCAAATTGCCGGTAATTATCACGGTTTCCGAGCATTGCCTTATGATCTACTGCAATCGTTATATTGATTATTTTTTCACTTTCGGGGTCATTCTTTCGGATGGCTCTCGCAAGGATAACCGCTATCAGCGCGTTGGGACTTCCGTCGTTCTCACGGCAATAACGCATGACCTCCTGCTCGGGAAGTCTTAAATAGAAAATGTGGTTTTCACCCTTGGTACCCGGATTGATTCTGTAAAAGTCCGAGATGGGCTTCTTTTGATAAAGCGGTGCTTCTGCCGCATCAATATCTAAATGTGCAAACGGATTGCCGCTCTCTGTTTTGGGTATTTCCTGTCCGGGGAGCCTGAAGCCCGTGGAATCCAGGGTGAGTTGATATTTCTTGCTCAGGTATACGAAAAGCAGACTTTTGATATACGGTAAAAAGCCGGCGCCGTCTGTTAAACCGTGGAGAATCTCAACGGCAAGCCGCTTTCCTTCATACTTGATTGCCATGAGGTGATAATTCGACGCTTCTGTATTAAATACAATCGGATTCCAAGTGTTTCTGACTGTCAACGGAAGCGGATTTGGAATCGGAACGAGGTCATTCTCTGTCTTTTTCGCCCGAATATAGAAATACGGAAATCTTTCCCGTAATAGTTCTGCTGCTTCCGTAAGAATATCTCCGTCTATCGGCTCACCCAGCGTTACAGTGCATCCCATGGTGTTGGCGTTTCCCGTAGAACTTAAATAAAGCATTGGGTCATAGTATTCTGACATTGCTTTTTCTCCAATCTGTTTTATCGTAGAAATATCATACCATATTCAAATCAACTTGTCCATCACATTTTGTAAAGACACAACAGGCGGATAGATGGCAAATGACGACTTGCGAGGACGTCGCACTTGCTTGCTGCTTGGTTGTTCATAGCTAAAAGTTCATCAACGCTCTCGCTCCCTAATAGGGGGATTGAGGGGGTCTGGGCAAAGCCGTACCCCTGTTGGCGCGTAATCATAGGAATAATAAATCAGAGGCACCCTTTTGAGGGTACCTCTGATTTATTACTGGTGCGCCAACAGTATGTTAGATTAATGCGAGAAGTTTGCACTCGCTTGCTGCGGCGTGTGCAAAGTTTAACGTTTCTGCAACGCTCTCGCTAAAAACAGTCCACCGGACTGTTTTTGCCTTCGGCACGCTCGCCTTCGAGTTTCTGCCCC
>CADBSZ010000038.1 GCA_902797525.1 uncultured Ruminococcus sp.
AGAGGAAAGGAGAAATCCTTTCCTCTTTTGTTTTATTCCATAAAAAAGGAGCAGTGAAAACTGCTCCTTGTTGCTCTTTACTTTTTTTCGGTGAGCAGCTTGTTGAGCTCCTCGAGGAAGGTGTTGATGTCTTTAAACTGGCGGTAAACCGAAGCGAAGCGGACATAGGAAACCTCGTCCACCTTTTTGATTTCTTCCATCGCAAGCTCACCGATTTGCGCGGTGGTAATTTCGCGCTCGAGAGCACTTTGAATTTTGGTTTCGATGGTGTTGACCATGGATTCAATCTGCTGAATGGAAACGGGGCGTTTTTCACATGCGCGCAAAATGCCTGCCGTCAGCTTGTTGCGGTCGAAAACCTCGCGCGATTTGTCGCGCTTAACAACAATAATGGGTACGGTTTCGATAATTTCGTGGGTGGTAAAACGCTTGCCGCATTTTAAGCATTCTCGGCGGCGGCGGATACGCTCGCCGTCATCTGCCGAACGGGAGTCGATAACCTTGCTTTCTTCATAACCACAGTAAGGACATTTCATGTGCTTTCACCTCTTATTTCTTTAAAATAATTTTATCACAGAATTAAAAAGAATACAAGAAACAAAATATTTACAAAATAGTTATAAGTTATCAGAAAAAAAGCACTCTCGTTTTTTGAGAGTGCTTATCGCTGTTGATTACAAAGAAATATTAACGTGCCGTTACGCGAAACGCATTGTCGAATACAACTTAACCAAAGGCGCCATACGTCCCGATAGACTCGGACTAAAAATTGCGGTATCGTTTGACGTCGCGGTTTTTCTTTTTGCGGGCGCGGTGAATCTTGGCAGCGATAAAATAAATCACCATGACAAGGACAATTAAACCTATGACAATTAAAAACCAATAGGACTTGAAAATCTCGCCGGTGACCTCAAAGGCAGCCATGATTCCGCTGTGCTCGACATTTTCGGAAGGCGTGAGGTTGACAGAGGAAATCAACTGTTTTTCCCCTGTGGCAGTGTCAACGTAATAAACGGACGCTGTGCCGACAACCTGATCGGATTTGAGCGGCGCCTCGAGGGTGTCGGGAACATCCGCTTCTAAAACGATGTTATCATTTGTGCGGTCGGTGGGCAAAATCGCGGTAAGGTTTTTTTCAGGTACCAGCGTAATCTTACTCCTGTTCATCGCGTACTTGACGTTAACCTCACAGACAGGCGTTTGTGAGGTTTTGATGCTGGCAAGCTCCAGGCTCGTCAAGCTCCAGCGAAAGAGCGCCGCCGCGTCGGTAAAGGTAAAATACTCCTCCTGAACGCCCTCCTCATAGGGGGCGCCGAGCAAAACCAGCATGTAGGACTGGCCGTCGGCTGACGCGGTGGTGACAAGGCATCGTCCTGCCTCGTCGGTGGTGCCGGTCTTAATACCCTCGGCGTAGGTGTAGTAGTACTCGCTGTTGGGATCAATCAGCAGATTGGTGGTAAGAAGCGGCGTGTCGTCGCCCTCGCAGGTGTAGCTGACCGTATCGCTGATTTTTTTGAAATTCGGCAGCTTGAGCGCGTAGTTGGTGATTTTAAGCAAATCACGCGCGGTGGTGTAGTGGTTTTCGTCGTGCAGGCCGTCGGGATTGGCAAAATGGGTGTTTTCACAGCCGAGTTCCTCGGCTTTGGTATTCATTTTGTCAACAAATACCTGAATATCACCGCCGCCGATGTAATCGGCAAGCACCATTGCCGCGTCGTTGCCGGAGGGCACCATCAGGCTATAGAGCAAATCCATAACCTTGACTTTTTCGCCGATGTGGTCGGAGAGAAACGCCATGGAACTGCCGGTGTTGAGCAAACGGTCAATGACAGATTTCTTGATTTCAATGCGTGTGTTTTCAACGTCCTCAATGGATTCATAGGCAACAATGTAGGTCATGATTTTGGTGGTGGAAGCGGGATAGCGCTTGGCGTCCGCGTCCTTTTCAAAAACGGTTTGACCGGTGTCCATGCTCACCAGCAAAATGGATTTCGACATGGTTTTGACATCATTGGGAAAAGACAGCGCGCCTGCGCTGACAAGCGAAGTGCCAATCAGCACCGTGAACGCCATCAGTACGCTGAGAATTTTTGCGGAAAGATGTTTCATTAGCGTCCTCCTAATTCATGGTGTTTTGTCCTCCGCGCGCAAACAAGCGGTCAATTTCGGCTTTGAGCAACCGCAGCTCGTCGTTGCGCAGGTCTTTGTATGTAAATAAAATATCGTCGGCAATTTTTTGCGACAGCTCAAGACTTTTGGTGTCGGCAAAATCGGCGATGGCCATTTGCGGCAATCCATGCTGACGTTCGCCGAAAAAGTCGCCGGGACCGCGCATTTTCAAATCCTCATCGGCAATTTTGAAGCCGTCGTTGGTGGAGCACATCACACGCAGGCGCTCGGTGGTAAGCGGATTGCGCATATCGCTGATTAAAATGCAGTAGGATTGAAACCGGCCTCTGCCGACGCGTCCGCGCAGCTGGTGAAGCTGTGACAGTCCAAAACGTTCGGCGTTTTCAATCACCATGACCGAGGCGTTCGGCACATCGACGCCGACCTCGATGACGGTGGTGGCAACCAAAAGCGAATATTTGTTGGCGGCAAAATCCGCCATAATGCGTTCTTTTTCGTCGGGCTTGGTTTTACCGTGTACCACCGCGACGGGAATATCGGAAAAATCACGGAGCATCAACTCGGCGGCGTATTCCTCGGCGGAAACCACACCGTCCAGCTCGCCCTCCTCAATCAGCGGACAAACAATGTACGCCTGCCGCCCGGCGGCGATTTCGCTTTTGATGAACTGATAAATCTTTTTGCGGTCCGCCGAGCCGCGCTGAACGGTTTTTACCGGCTTTCGCGACGGCGGTAATTCGTCAATGACGGATATGTCAAGGTCGCCGAAGATAATCAGCCCAAGCGTGCGCGGTATGGGTGTGGCGCTCATAACCATCAAGTGAGGGTTCTCCCCCTTGCCGAGGAGCTTTGCGCGCTGGGCAACGCCAAAGCGGTGCTGCTCATCGGTGACGGCAAGACCTAAGTTGTAGAATTCGGTTTTGTCGGTAATCAGCGCGTGAGTGCCGATGACCAAATCAATTTCTCCCTCGGACAATGCTGCGCGAACACGCTTTTTCTCGCTGTCCTTGATGGAACCGGTAAGCAACGCGAGGCGGATGTCCGTATTGGCAAGGAGCTTTTTAAAGGTTTCAAAATGCTGACGCGCCAATATTTCGGTCGGCGCCATAAACGCCGCCTGAAAGCCGTTTTTCGCGACGGTGTAGCAAACGGACGCGGCAACGGCGGTTTTACCGGAGCCGACATCGCCTTGAATCAGGCGGTTCATCGGGGCGCGCTTTTGCGTAACGTCGGCAATACAATCGGCAATTGCGCGTTTTTGCGCGTTGGTGAGCTTGAACGGAAGCAAGGTTTCAAATTCGGCGGAACAGTCGGTTATAATCTGTACGCCGCTGACGCCGCGGCTGTGCTCCTTCATGCTGCGCATGCCGAGATTGAGCACGAGCAGCTCCTCGGTGACAAGCCGCTTGCGCGCGTTTTCCAGCGCCTCGCGGCTTTTCGGAAAATGAATATCATAAAGCGCCTGCTTTAAATCGCACAGGCCGTATTTTTGACGGAATTGCCCGGGAATGGGATCGTTGACGGTTTCGGGCAACAGCTTGAGCGACTGCTCGACCGCCATGGAAATATGCTTGCTGACAAGTCCTGCGGTGGTGCGGTAAATCGGGTGAATCATCGCACCCTTTGCCACTGAAGCAAAGGTAGGACTCACCATTTGTGCGCCGTAATTGTCAATCGTTATTTTTCCGAAAAAGAAATATTTGCCGCCGTAAACAAGCATTTGGCTGATGTAGCGGTTATTGAACCACACTAAGCGGATGGCGCCTGTTTCGTCATAGACCGAAGCCTTTGAAAGAATCATACCGCCCCTGACGCGCGCGTCAGACACAGGCGTGCCGAGCACTGCTTTGATGCAATAGGTGCCGCCGTCCTGCAAATTTTCAATTTTTTCAACGGACGTCCAGTCTTCGTAAGCGCGCGGATAAAAATTAAGCAGCTCACCTACGGAATGTACGCCGAGCTTTTCAAACAGCTCCGCGCGCTTGGCGCCAAAGCCTTTTAAATCGGTAATCGGCTTTTTGTAAAGTGATGGCATGATTTCTCCGTTATGAATAAAAATGGCAGCGTGCCGCTGCACCCGGTCC
>CADBSZ010000039.1 GCA_902797525.1 uncultured Ruminococcus sp.
GTAGAGCTGGACGACGCGTTTTCCACCGGCTCGTCAATTATGCCGCAGAAAAAGAACCCCGACATTGCCGAGCTGGTGCGCGGCAAAAGCGGCCGCGTGTTCGGCGACACCATGACGCTGCTAACCGTGATGAAGGGTATCGCCCTTGCCTACAACAAGGACATGCAGGAGGACAAGGAAGCGATTTTTGACGCGGTTGACACGGTGAAAATGTGTCTGACCGCCTTTACCCCCATGCTCGACACCATGCGTGTGATTCCCGAAAACATGCGCAAGGCGGCAGCAGGCGGCTTTATCAACGCCACCGACTGTGCCGACTGGCTGACCAAAAACGGCGTGCCGTTCCGCGACGCGTACAAGGCGACGGGCGAGCTGGTCGCGCGCTGCATTGAACTGGGCTCAGATTTGGAAAATCTGCCCTTAGAGGAATACAAAGCCGTTTGCGATGTATTTACCGAAGATGTATATCACGCGATTTCGCTCGAAAAATGCGTTTCACAGCGCACCGCGTTCGGCGGTCCCGCGCCCGAATTGGTAAAGGCGCAGGCACAGCGTGTAAAGGCAATTGCCAAAAAATTATAATGGAAAACAACTCCAAAACCGACAAACGCCGCAAGCAATTAAGATTGCCCAACTACGACTATCGGCAGAACGGCGCCTACTATGTCACCATTTGCACTTATCAACGAAAAAAACTCTTTGGTGATGTTTCACTCGTAGGGGCGCACCCATGTGTGCGCCCAAGCACAGCAGGACTTATGATAAAAGAAAAACTGTTCTTGCTTGAACAAAAGTATGCCGGAGTAAAAGTTGATTACTGCTGCGTTATGCCGGATCATCTCCACTTTGTGCTCATCAAGCAGGGCGCACACACGGGTGCGCCCCTACACCAAATCTTAAAGTGGTACAAAACTCAAACGACAAACGAATACATCAAGCTGGTACGTCAAGGCATTTTGCCGCCGTTTAACAAACACATTTGGCAAAGAAACTATTTCGAACACATTATCAGAAATGAAGCGGATCTGTATGAAATCAGAAGCTATATTGACAACAATCCGGCTAAATGGTATTTTGATAAGTATTTTCAAAGGTAAGGATTGATGAAAATGATAAAAGCAGGAATCGTAGGCGCAACGGGTTATGCCGGCGCGGAGCTGGTGCGGCTTTTGACCGCACACCCCGAAGCGGAAATCGCAGCAATCAGCTCGGTTTCGTTTGAAGGGCAAAAGCTCAGCGATGTTTATCCGGCCTACACCTTTTTAAACGATATGATTTGCGAAAATCAGGACGCGGTGGTTGAAAAGAGCGACGTCATTTTTGCGGCGCTGCCCCACGGCCTGTCTCAGGAGCTTGCCAAGCAGTGCATCGACGCCGGCAAGGCGTTTATCGACCTCGGCGCGGACTTCCGTTTGGAAAGCGAAGAAGAATACACCGAATGGTACGGCGGCACGTTTTTGGACAAGGCGCTGCACGAGCAGAGCGTTTACGGCTTGCCTGAATTTTTCCGTGACAAAATCAAGGGCAAAAAGCTGATTGCCAACCCCGGCTGCTACACCACCTGTTCGCCGCTGGCGATTGCGCCCGCGATTGTGAACGGCCTCATCAGCACCAAGGGCATTATCTGCGACTGCAAAAGCGGCGTCACGGGCGCCGGCAGAAAGCCCACGCAGGGCAGCCACTTCCCCGAGCTCAACGAGGGCTTTCACGCCTACAAGGTTGCGAGCCACCGCCACACCCCTGAAATTGAGCAAACGCTGTCCAAGCTGAGCGGCGAGAACGTAACCATCACGTTTGTGCCCCATCTGCTGCCCGTCAACCGCGGCATTCTGGCAACCGTTTATGCCGACATCAAGGACGGCGTAACCTTTGCGGAAATCCGCAAGGCATATGAGGATTATTATAAGGACGAATTTTTTGTGCGCCTGCTCGATGACGGCAAATGCGCCGACATTCACAACGTAAGATATTCCAATTTCTGCGACGTTTCCATTCATCACGACAAGCGCGCCAACAAGCTGGTTGCCTGCGCGGCGATTGACAACATGGTGAAGGGCGCGGCAGGCCAGGCGATTCAGAACATGAACCTCATCTTCGGCCTGGACGAAACCACCGGACTGGTTATCACCCCCCCGGCATTCTGATAATTTAAAACGGACAATCATTTTCCGCTTTTCACTTTCAATTTTCAACTGTTATAAAGGTATTATTATGAGCTACACATTCATCAACGGCGGCGTAACCGCGCCGCAGGGCTTTACCGCCAACGGTGTTTGCGCCGGCGTAAAGGCCGCCACCTCGGCGGCGATTGCCAAAAACGCAAAGGACGATTCTCCTGCGCCGATTCCGAACGGCAAGCGCGATCTGGCCCTGATTGCCTGCGACAAGCCCTGTGCGGCAGCGGCAATTTTTACGAAAAATCTTGTGAAATCCGACACCATCTACGTCACTCAAAAGCATTTGGAAAACGGCGTGGCGCAGGCGGTGATTGTCAACTCGGGCAACGCCAACGCCTGCAACCCCGACGGCTATGAAAAGGCCGAGGCGATGGCCAAGCTCGCAGCGGACGCGCTCGGGATTGACGAAACCAATGTTATCGTCGCGTCCACGGGCGTCATCGGTCAGCCCCTTCCGCTCTCTCCGATTGAAAGCGGCGTGACGGCGCTGAAGGATATTCTCAGCAAGGACGGCGGCACCAACGCGGCGGAAGCGATTATGACCACTGACACCGTCAAAAAGGAATGGGCGGTGCAAACCGTGCTCGGCGGCAAAACCGTGACAATCGGCGGCATCGCCAAGGGCAGCGGCATGATTCACATCAACATGGGCACCACCCTGTCGTTCGTCACCACCGACGCGGCGATTTCTTCGGAAATGCTGCGCGAGGCGCTGGTCGCGGCGGCAGATGTAAGCTACAACATGGTGAGTGTTGACGGCGACACCTCCACCAACGACACCCTTGCGATTCTTGCGTCAGGCTATGCCGGCAACGCGGAAATCACCGAAAAAAACGCCGATTATGACACATTTTTAGAGGCGCTCACCGCGGCGTTTAAGGCGGTTGCCAAACAACTCGCCGCCGACGGCGAGGGCGCCACCAAGCTGCTGATTTGCAACGTGAGCGGCGCCAAAAACGAAGCAGCCGCCAAAACGATTGCCAAGAGCATTATCTGCTCGAGTCTGGTGAAAGCCGCGATGTTCGGCGCGGACGCAAACTGCGGCAGGATTTTGTGCGCCATCGGCTACAGCGGCGCAGATGTGAACGTAAACAAAATCGACGTTGCCTACAAATCCGCGGCAGGCGAAATTTTGGTTTGCCAAAATGGCTGCGGACTTGCCTTTGACGAAGCAAAGGCGGAGCAAATTCTGCTTGAAAATGAAATTGAGATTCTCGTCACGCTCGGCGACGGCGACGGCTCGGCCGAAGCCTATGGCTGTGACTTAACCTATGACTACGTAAAAATCAACGGCGATTACCGAACATGAGCACGCACCCGATTAGGAAACGAAATCGGTTGGAAAATTACGACTATTCACAGCCCGGAGCCTACTTCATTACGATTTGTTCCAAAGACAAACGTTGGATTTTTTGGAATGTAGGGGCGAGCACTGCTCGCCCGGGATCGACAGCGCATCTCTCACTATACGGGAGAATTGCGGACGAAAAAATCCGTGAAATTGAAAAACGTTATCGGTTTATCAAAATTGCTAATTATGTCGTAATGCCCAATCACATTCACTTACTGTTGACGAACTGCTTTGACGACAGTGGGCGAGCAATGCTCGCCCCTACACCTAATATTTCAAACGTTATTCGTCAATTTAAGGGTGCAGTAACAAAGGAAACACACATTTCACTTTGGCAAAAATCCTTTCATGACAGAATCATCCGAAATGAAAAGGAATTCTTAAATTACTGCGAATACATTGATAACAACCCCCTCAAATGGAAAGATGATGAATTTTATATTACATAATGGAGCAAAACATGGATAATCAAAAACGGGCTAAGGTATTAATTCAGGCGATGCCTTACATCAAAAAATGGTCGGGCGAGACCATTGTTGTCAAATACGGCGGCAACGCGATGATTAACGAGGACTTAAAATCCGCGGTCATGAGCGATTTGGTGCTCATGCAGCTCATCGGCATTAACGTGGTGCTGGTGCACGGCGGCGGTCCCGAAATCAACGCCATGCTGGACGCCGTCGGCAAGGAAAGCAAATTTGAAAACGGAATGCGCGTTACCGACCAAGAAACCATTGACATTGTGCAGATGGTGCTGGCAGGCAAGGTGAACAAAAGCCTGGTGCAGCTGCTTGAAAGCCACGGCGGCCGCGCTCTCGGTCTTTGCGGACTCGACGGCAAGCTGCTGATGGCGGACAAATTGGTGTCCGGCGCGGCGGATTTGGGCTTTGTCGGCGAAATCCGCGAGGTCAATCCCGAGCCCCTGCAAAACGCGATGAAGGACGGTTATTTGCCCATTGTCGCCACGGTTGCCGGCGGCTATGACGGAAACGTCTATAACATCAACGCCGACCTCGCCGCGGCGCAGATTGCGGCAAAGCTCGGCGCGAAAAAGCTGATTTTGATGACCGACATCCGCGGCCTTTTGCGCGACGTCCACGATGACGAAAGCCTGATTCCCGTTGTCAACGTCAGCGAGGTGCCCATGCTCAAGCGCGACGGCATTATCACCGGCGGCATGATTCCGAAAATCGACTGCTGTGTTGAGGCGGTGCGCAACGGCGTAAACCGCGCCCACATCATCGACGGCAGACTGGAGCACTCCATCCTTCTTGAGCTGTTCAGCGACGAAGGTATCGGCACCATGTTCTACTAGTCATTGCCATGACGGGGCAACGTGACGTTGCATCCGGTACGCCTTTGGAA
>CADBSZ010000040.1 GCA_902797525.1 uncultured Ruminococcus sp.
ACTCTATGCAGAAGTCGCGGTCGGACACGCCGTCGAGCGAGTTGTTGGTAATGCGGTCAAAGCCGAGCAAGCCGGCGGTAATCGAGCGGTCGATGGGGTAGGTGGTGCCGGCGAGCGCGCAGGAGCCGAGCGGCATTTCGTCCATGCGCTTCAGGCAGTCCTCCAAACGCGAAACGTCGCGCAGCAGCATTTCGCCGTACGCCAGCAGGTGATGACCGAACACAATCGGCTGCGCTCTTTGCAGGTGGGTGTAGCCCGGCATAACCGTGTCGCTGTATTTTTCCGCCTTGTCGGCAATCACCTTGATTAAATCCACGACAAGGTTTTTGACATTGACAACCTCTTTTTTGAGGTAGAGCTTAATGTCCAGCGCAACCTGGTCGTTACGGCTGCGCGAGGTGTGCAGCCGCTTTCCGTTGTCGCCGATGCGCTTTGTCAGCTCGCCCTCGATGAAGGTGTGAATGTCCTCCGCCTCGGGGTCAATCGTCAGCGCGCCGGAATCAAGGTCGGCCAAAATGCCCTGTAAGCCCTGAATAATGTCGGCGCTGCTTTCCTCGCTGATAATGCCGCACTTGCCGAGCATGGTTGCATGGGCAATGCTGCCCTCAATATCCTCCCTGTACATGCGGCTGTCAAAGGAGATGGAAGAGTTAAAATCGTTGGTTGTTTTTGAAAGCTCCTTTTTGAAGCGTCCTTTCCAAAGCTGCATTTTTATCCCTCTTATAAACACTATTTGGGCAGGGGTATTTCACCCTGCCCGAATGATTGATTGTTTACAATAAATGTGTCGTTTTATTTAATAAGACCTTTCTTTGCGCGAACCTTAATCGGCAGGCCAAACAGGTTGATGAAGCCTGCGCTGTCGTTCTGGTCGTAAACCTCGTCCTCGTCGAAGGTGGCAATTTCTTCGTCATAGAGGCTGTAGGGACTGGTAACGCCGGCGTCAATGATGTTGCCCTTATAGAGCTTGAGCTTGACGTCGCCGGTCACATACTCCTGCGTGCTGTCAACAAATGCGGACATCGCCTCGCGCAGCGGAGTGTACCACTTGCCGTCGTATACCAAATCGGCAAAGGTGTTGGCAAGGTTCTTCTTGTAGTGCAGGGTGTCCTTGTCAAGGCAGATTTCCTCAAGCTTGTTGTGCGCCGCATAGAGGATAGTGCCGCCGGGGGTTTCATAAACGCCGCGCGCCTTCATGCCGACCAGACGGTTCTCGACAATGTCGGTAATGCCGATGCCGTTTCTGCCGCCGATTTCGTTGAGCTTTTCAATAATAGCAACGCTTTCGGTATCCTCGCCGTTAATTTGAGTGGGAATACCCTTTTCAAAGTGAATGGTCACATATTCGGGCTTGTCGGGAGCCTGCTCGGGAGACACGCCCATTTCGAGGAAGCCCTCTTTGTTGTACATCGGCTCGTTGGCGGGATCCTCCAAATCAAGGCCCTCGTGACTGAGATGCCACAGGTTTTTATCCTTGGAGTAGTTGGTTTCGCGGTTAATTTTGAGCGGAATGCCTTTCTTTTCCGCGTAGGCAATTTCTTCCTCACGGGATTTGAACTCCCATGTTCTCCACGGAGCGATAATCTTCATATCGGGAGCATACGCCTTAATCGCCAGTTCAAAACGTACCTGGTCGTTGCCCTTGCCGGTGCAGCCGTGACAAATGGCGTCGGCGCCTTCGGCCTTGGCAATTTCTACAATTCTTTTTGCAATAACAGGACGCGCAAAAGAGGTGCCGAGCAGATATTTGCCCTCGTAAACCGCGCCTGCCTTAACAGTGGGGAATACGTACTCTTCCACAAATTCCTTGTTCAAATCCTCAATATACAGCTTGGAAGCGCCGGTCGCAATTGCCTTTTCCTCCAGACCGTCAAGCTCGGTGCCCTGTCCGACGTTGCCGGAAACTGCGATTACCTCGCAGCCGTCATAGTTTTCCTTGAGCCACGGAATGATGATGGATGTGTCCAAACCGCCGGAATATGCGAGAACTACTTTTTTGATTTTGTTGTCAGCCATGATGATTTCCTCCATGTCAATTTGTTGTTACGAATCCATTATACACCATCTTTGTAAAAAATCAAGTGTTTGCTTGAATAAATATTCAATTTTTAATCTTTGCACAAAAAACGGGAAAGTGTTATTTATTTTTGGTCATAAAGCCGAATACTATGAGCTTATTGCTGATTAAAGGCAAAAAAATCGGCGAAAAAAGCCGAAAGACAATTATTATGAATATTCAAAAAAAGGCACAAAATATGCAAAATAATGAATATTATCCGTAAAGTATTGAATATTATTCAAAAAGTGATATAATATATAGAAAAGAGAGATTATCGTTTTCAGAAAGGTTTTGATGACAATGGCAGAGTTCCGACAAATTAACCCTCAGGAGATTTTTGACAATCCCTTTAAGCTGATTGGCAGCGACTGGGGCTTAGTGACCGCAGGCGAGCGCGACGGCTTTAACCCCATGACAATCAGCTGGGGCGGCGTGGGTATTATGTGGAACAAACCCGTGACTTTTACATTTATCCGTCCGCAGCGCTACACCTTTGAGTTTATCGAGCGCAGCGAGTACTATTCCGTCAGCTTCTTTGACGAGCAATTCCGCGGCGCGCTGAGCTTTTGCGGCTCCAAGAGCGGCAGAAATCACAACAAGCCGCAGGAAGCCGGCCTGACGCCTGCTTTCACCGAGGACGGCGTTCCGTATTTTGAGGAGGCGCGCCTGGTGTTGATTTGCAAAAAGCTGTATGCCCAGTATCTCAATGCGGAGAGCGTGCTCGGCGGTGATTCTGTGTTAAAGCACTATAACGGCGACGGATACCACAAAATGTACATCAGCGAAATTGTGGAAGTGTTGTCGAAGTAACGATAAAGGAAAAGAAAAGGAAAAAGAAAAAAGGAGGAACCCCAATGGGTGTCACAGCCCGAAAAATCACAAGTGTTTTGCTAAGCTTGAGTATGGCGGCGGCCGTGCTTTCGGCGTTCCCCGCAGTTTCAGCCGCAGCAGGCACAAAAACGGTGGAGCTGAGCTTTGCCGGCACAACGGATTTTTACGGCAAGCGCGACATTTTGCAGCAGTATGTCTGCAAAAGCGGAACAACCGTCAAGCTGCTCAATGAAAAAAAGCTGTACAGCTACAACGTTGCTGACGATACGTTTACGCTGGAATACACCTTTCCCGACCAAACCGATATTAACACGGCAGCAGGACAGTCGGGCACGGTCAGGGTGTTCGGAGGCGTTTCGTCGGCATATGTGAACGAATCCACCGGCAAGCTTTATTACGCGTATGACAAGTACAAAAAGTTCAACAAGCCCGAGGGCATGGCGGTTGAGGTCATCACCTATGATTTGGAGCAGGGCAAGGTAACTTCAACATCGGTATTCGCCGGGCAAAACCTTTCTGCTGTCGGCGCGGACAACAGCGGCAACATTTATCTTGCCACGCGCGCCCAGTTTTCCGACATGGGCAACGAAACCGCGCTGCTTGTGTATAACGCGAGCGGAAAAACCCGGCTCGCCAAGTCGTCGGTTGCCAATCCGATTGACACCTTTTGCGGCTTTACGAATGACGGGAAATTCTATTTTTCCGAAGTGAAATACACCTTAAATGAAAACGGCAGGTATTATGTTGAACGCTATTTAAAAGCCGGCAGCCGCGGCGGCGGCACGCTGAGCTTTGCGGACGGGATTGTCTGCAATTTGAACTACTATTACAATCAGCCTGCCAAAATCGTCAGTGACCGCTATTTGGCGAACTACACTACGCGGCTGTACGATATGACGACCGATGAGGCGGTGATGGCTTTTGACGGAACGCCGGCGAGTGAAAGCGATTTCACCGCGCGGCACAACGGCGCGGGAGTCGTGGTTGACGGCGGCTTTGCATATGTGCTCCACAGCGCCGGCCGCATTAACTGCTATTCGCTTGACGGCGGCGTGATTGCTTCAAGCTATGAAAGCGGACAGGATATTTTTAACTTTGTCAAATGCGGCGACAGCCTGTTGGCGCTGATAAAGGACGGCGCTGCCTATCACTATCAAACGATTCCGCTCAGCACATTTGCTCCGGCGGAAGCAACTACTCTGAACCTGAACGATTTGCCGGTTTATCAGCACACCAAGGCGGAAATCGTGCAGAAATTTGCCGAAGCCGCGCCAAAGGATTTCAGCGCGCAGTTTTATGAAACCCGGGGCTCGGCAGACGCGCCCTACCGGGAATTTACGCTGACCGGGGAAACCAAACAAAACATTCTTAATTTGGCAAATTACTACCGCTGGCGCGAGGGACTGAGCACCTTTGCGTCTGCTGATGAAACCACATGGAGCAACGCCGCGAAGGGCGCGGTGCTCACCGACAAAAACGTTCGCGTCAACCATGCGCTGTCACATTATCCGCCCAGACCGGACGATATGGACGAGGATTTTTACGCGGCGGCGTATCAGGCGACAAGCACCAGTAACATCGCCTATGGATTTGCCAGCGGTCAAACGGCAATTGTACACTTGTTTCGCGGCTTCCTGAATGACAAGGGCTACACGATTCCCGGCCACCGCGACACCTTTTTCACGCGCAACGGCGACCGCTTTGCGGCAGGCTACACCGACTATGGCGCGGTAAATACCATTCAATACACCGGCACGCCCAATCCGCAGGGCAACTCCGTTGTCGGCAACAACCAGCCGGCCTATGCATGGCCGACGCCCGGCTATTTTCCCGTGGAGGACATCGACGTTTCCTCGGTTTGGTCAATTAACCTCAACACCGATTTGGCAGGCTTGTCCTCAAAAGCCTTCACCGTCACCGTCACCGATTTGGACACGGGCGAGGAGTTTGTGCGCGACAGCTACGACGCCGGGCTTTACACTACCACCAGCTGGGGACGCTACATTTCGTTTGCGCCGCCCGTTGCCGAAAGCTACAGCGGCAAAAGCTACAAGGTTGAGGTGTTCAATCTTTCCGACAGCGACGGCATGCCACTTACGCTGGAGTATACCGTCAACTTTTTCAGCTATGCCGACAAGGTGGAAATCGACGGCGCGGAATATACCTGCGACGCATACGGCAGACTGACCGAGGTGCTGCCGCCGTATTTGCCCGGCGATGTCAATCTGGACAATGCGGTGAATGTTCGTGATGTCACCGAAACGCAGCGTGCTTTGGCGCAATTGATAACATTGACGCGTGCTCAGGAACTGGCGGCGGATGTTAACCGCGACGGAAAGGTGTCGGTGGACGACATTACCTTCCTTCAGCAGTATTTGGCGGAGTATATCGCGGAATTAACCTAACCTTTGCACGGGCGGCAGAAACGCCGCCCGTGCAAAATAAAAATTCTCGAAAAGTGTTGACAAAGTGATTTTGCTGTGATATAATACTTGATGTTGTTGAAAAACAGTTGGTGTCGATGACGCTGAGGGTCCACCCGTTCCCATACCGAACACGGAAGTTAAGCTCAGTGGTGCCGACGATAGTAGTAGGGCGACTTGCTGTGAAAATAGGGAGATGCCAACACTTAAAGTGTCCACCCAGTAGGGTGGGCGTTTTTTTATGTGAAAAAAGCGAAAAATGCGAAAAATGCGGAGATTGTTATGGCAGACTTTTTTGAAAACGGCATCAGCGTTTGGCAGGTGCTGAAAACCTGCGGCAAGCCCGTGGTGCTCTATGGCATGGGCGACGGCGCCGACAAGGTGCTTGCCGCCTTTGCGCGCTTCGGAATTAAAGCGGCAGGCGTCATGGCGAGCGACGAATTTGTGCGGGGACAGAGCTTTCACGGCTTTACGGTGAAAAAATGTGCCGATTTTGAGCGTGAGCTCGGTGATTTTGTCGTTGCGCTCTGCTTTGCCAGCCAACTGCCCGGGGTGATGGACGCCATTCGTTCGGTTGCCGCGCGCCATCCGCTGTTGGTGCCGAGCGTGCCGGTATTCGGAAACACGCTCTTTGATGATGATTTTATCCGTGAAAACACAGCCGATATGCAGGCGGCGTATGCTTTGCTTGCCGACGATTGGTCGCGCTGGGTATACCGCGGCGTACTGCGGTTTTATTATACGGGCGATGTTTCGGTGCTCGACGGCATTACGACGGACAAGGACGAGGCGTTTAATGAAATATTGCGGCTCGGCGGCAACGAGGTGTATGTCGATTTGGGCGCGTATAACGGCGACACCATCGATGAGTTTCTTTATTATTCAAACGGCAGCTACCGCAAAATCGTCGCCTTTGAGCCGAACGCGAAAAACTTTGCCAAGCTGCAGGCGCACTGCGCGCAGCTTCCGCGTACGGAGCTGTGGCAGCTCGGCGCGTGGAGCCGCAATACGACGCTGATTTTTAATAATAAGGCAGGGCGCAACAGCGCGGTTGCCGAACAAGGTGTTGAAACGCGCGTCGCCGCCGTTGACGCGATTCTCTGCGG
>CADBSZ010000041.1 GCA_902797525.1 uncultured Ruminococcus sp.
CCGAACGGTGTGTTCGGGGCTTTTGTTTATCGTTTACTTATCGGTTATTGACTTGTTCGGGGTACATATCGTGATGTGCCAGTCGCTCCCACGCAAGCTGTTCCCATTTGGTGCCGGGCATGCCGTAGTTGCAGTAGGGATCAATTGACAAGCCGCCGCGCGGCAAAAATTTGCCCCACACCTCAATGTATTTCGGCTGCATGAGCTTGATTAAATCCTTCATGATGATGTTGACACAGTCCTCATGAAAGTCGCCGTGGTTGCGGAAGCTGAACAGATAAAGCTTAAGCGATTTGCTTTCGACCATGCGCTCGCCGGGAATATAGGAAATGTATATCGTGGCGAAGTCGGGTTGTCCTGTTATCGGACAAAGGCTCGTAAACTCCGGGCAATTGAATTTGACGAAATAATCGTTGTCCGGGTGCTTGTTCGGAAAGGTCTGGAGCATTTCGGGCGCGTAATCGGTTTTATATTTGACATTTTGGTTGCCGAGCAAGCTGATGCTGCCGGTTTCTTCGGGGGTTCTTCCGCTCATGATGTTTCCTCCTTCATCAACGGGTCGGTGACGCCGTTGGCTTCAAACGCGGCGATTCTGTCGCGGCAGGTGCCGCACACGCCGCAGGGCTTGTCATGGCCTTCATAGCAGCTCCAAGTCAGCTCATAGGGCACGTTCAGGCGCAGGCCCTCTTTGACTACGTCTGCCTTTTTCTTGCCGACAAAGGGCGCCACAACCGACAACTGATTGCCGCTGCCGAGATGAATCGCGGTGTTAATGGCGTCGTTAAAAGCCTGACTGCAATCGGGATAGGCGTTGCCTGCCGCGTCGTCGCTGTGCGCGCCGTAGTAGATTTCGGAGCAGCCGTGCGAGAGTGCAATGCTCGCGGCGGACGCCAAAAACAGACCGTTTCGAAACGGCACGTAAGTAGAAACAGGCGCGCCGCCGCTTTCTTTGAGCTGTTCGGCGTAGGTTTCCTTGGGTATTTCATCGTTTGAATTGCTGAGCAGGGAGCAGTTTGAGCCCTCAAACAGCCTTGCCAAATCCAGCTCCAGCTGCTTGACGCCGTAATAGGCGGCGATTTGCTTTGCGGCTGCCAGTTCCCTGTTGTGCTTTTGACCGTAGCTGACGGAGAGCGCGAGCACGTTGCCGCTTCCGTATTTTTCCACAGCGAGGGCAAGACAGGTGGTGCTGTCAACGCCGCCGCTGAATAAAACCAATGCTTTCATACTTTCACCTTAGTTATCAAATTTGAGCAGGGATTTCAGCTCTGCGTTGCCGCGAAACGCGCCGCGATAGGTGGTGGTAACGGTTTTGGACGAGGCGTTTTTGATGCCGCGCGCCGTCATGCAGCTGTGACAGCCGCTGATGACAACGCCAACGTCGGGCGTGCCTGCCGCTTCGCTGATGATTTCGGCAATATCGTTGCCAAGGCGCTCCTGCAATTGCAGGCGCTTTGCCGCCATGTCGCAAATGCGCGCGATTTTGCTCAGTCCCAACACCTTGCCGCGCGGAATGTAGGCGACGTTTACCTTCATGTCATACATCAGCGCGAGGTGGTGCTCGCAATAGCTGAATACGGTGATGTCCTTCATCACAACCGCATCGTCGCTGTCGGCATGATTTTCCGCAGTGAAGGTTTTGGAAAACATCTGCGCGATTTCATGGTTGGAATACGCCGTGCCCTCCAGCACCTCCGCGAGCATTTTTGCGACGCGCTGAGGGGTTTCGCGCAGGCCTTCGCGGTTGGGATCCTCCCCTATGGCTTCGAGGATGCCGAGAACATGCTGTTCAATTGCTTTTGTATCCATACTAAACTCCTTTTTGGTCAGGCGGCCAAATAAACTTGTGCATTTGAAGCTGCAGCCTGACGCGGTTGAGGTGATGTTCCTTCATAAATTCTACGATGTCGGCCGGCGCGATGCTGCCGAACACGGGACTGAAGTAGACATGGCACTTGTCCGTCAACTGAAATTGGCGGAGGACAGCAAGCGCCCTGTTTAAATCCTCCTGACTGCCGACAACGAACTTAACGGTGTCGCTTTGCTTTAATAACGCAAAATTTTGGGTGTTCATGAACGCTTCCATATCGCTTGAGGGAAGCTTGTAATCCATTGTAAACACCGGACGGAAGGACAGTGCATTAAAATCATCGAGCGGCACACTTCCGTTGGTTTCGATTTCAACGCGCAAGCCGCGTTGACCGAGTTTTTCAATGAGTTGAGCGAGCTGCTTTTGCAGCAGCGGCTCGCCGCCGGTTAGGGTGACGTTGCAAACATTCTGCTCCAAAGTCCAGCAAACAAGCTCGTCCGCGCTTTGCATTTCCGCCTTGGCGTCGGCGCAGTTTGCCCATTTGGTGTCGCAATAGGAGCAGTTGAGATTGCAGCCCTTAAAGCGAATAAACGCCGCCAGCTCGCCGGCACGGGCGCCCTCGCCGTTAATGCTGACAAACTTTTCAACGACCGCAAGCATTAGTTATCCTCCCGGTAGCAGGCGCAGTTGTTCGGCGTTTCATATACCGTGACCGACTGCACGGGCAAGCCCTGCGCTTTGAGCAAATCAAAAAAATGCTTGGCAAAGTTTTCGGCGGTCGGGCGGTATGGCACCTCGATGAGCTTGAAGCCGTCCTCCGTCAGCGCGCGTTTGGTTGCCGCGCGAAGGGAGTCCTTTTCGATTATCAGCGCGTGGTCATAGCTGTCGGCAAGCTGCTTCACAAAAGCTTTAAAGTCGCCGAAATCAATCAGCATACCGCGCTTGTCGCCGTCGGGTTGCAAATCACTTCCGCCGATTTCCGCTTCAATTTGCCAGCGGTGGCCGTGAATATTGGCGCATTTGCCGTTGTAATCCTTTAAAAAATGGGCGCTGTCAAAGGCAGCGGTGGTTTTTAAACTGTACATATCATGTCCTTACGTCAATAAAAAACGCGCCTGCCATGGCAGACGCATCCGTTTTGTTGCATTACAAATAAAGCGCATTCGCGCTTGGATGCCCTGGTTTTGTTTATAGACAGGATGGCGCAAACGAACTGTCTTATGAAATTACCTTTTTTATTATAACACAAAACCGCCAAATGTCAACATTCAGCGGTTTGATACTTTTCTTAAATGGAAGCAAAAGCTACATTTCTTGCAGATTGGTTTTTATCAGCTTTTGTTTTTCCGCACGCGAAAGTCGTTTGATATGAAATTCGCGGCTCATCGCCTCTTGCCTGGTTTCAAGCTCCTCAAAATAAAGCAACTCCACCGGACGGCGCGAGCGCGTGTATTTGGCAGCGGTGCCTGCGTTGTGCGCGGCAAGGCGCTTTGCAAGATTGTTTGTCCAGCCGCAGTAAAGGGTATTGTCCGCACAGCGTAAAATATACGTAAAATATCCGTTTTTGTCGGGTGCTGTCATAGAATCCTTCCGTTTCATTACGCGCTCAAAACTGCCGCATTGCCTGTTTTAAACACTCCGCGCTGCGGTTAAGGCAAATGATTTCGTCGTCGGTCAAACGCTCCTCCAAGCGGCGTTCAAC
>CADBSZ010000042.1 GCA_902797525.1 uncultured Ruminococcus sp.
GCCTGCCACGGCGATGGGATCGCCGTCGTCATAGAGCTGGAACAGCTCGGGATTTGCCCATGTGTCGGCGCTGTCCATCGCGACATAAATCGGCATGTCTCCCAGAATCTTAATACCCAGTCCGTTCACATAAGCGCGGAAGCTTTCCCACTGCTCATAAAACTTAAACTGAACCCATTTCCAGAAGTTCACGTCGTTTCTCAGCTTGCGCTCATAGCGGCGCACCGCGGCTTCCTCGCGCATTTTGATGTCCTCGGGCCACTCGGTCCAGGAAACCATGTCAAAGCTGTTTTTGACCGCCATGTAAAGCGCGTAGTTTTTCAGCCACTTGCTGTTCTTGCGAACGAACGAGCGGAACGCTTTTTGATCCTTGCTTTTGAAATTCTCAAACGCAATTCTCAGAACTTGGAACCTGCTGTTGTAAATCTTTTCATAGTCAACCTCAGCGTCGTTGCTGCCCCAATCAAAGCTGTCAAGCTGTTCTTTTGTCACCAAACCCTCGTCTGCAAGGGTGTCGAGGTCGATGAGATAGGGGTTACCCGCATAGGTTGAGAATGACTGGTACGGCGAATCGCCGTAGCTGGTCGGTCCAACGGGAAGAATCTGCCAAACCTTTTGGCCTGCCTTCTTCAAAAAGTCCGCAAAATCACGGGCTTCTTTGCCGATGGTTCCGATGCCGTAGGGGGAAGGAAGCGAAGTAATTGAGAGGAGAACTCCTGCGCTTCTTGCCATAAAATCAACTCCATTCTGACGGATATTAAATTGTTTTCTACGGGCCGTGCGCCAAAACGCCCCAAAATCCCATAGTATCAACTTAATTCTAACACAACCTGCCGCTTTTTTCAAGTATTTTAGTTCGAGTAGATAGATTTATTTTAGAATAACGTTTTGTTCCCGACCGAAAAGAAAAAACAATCAATAACGTTTTTTAGTTCGGGTTTTTTAGTTCGGGTTTTTTAGTTCGGGTAGATAGATTTATTTTATGGCTGCGTTTGATTCCCGACCGAAGAGTTAAAATCATCGGTAACGTTTTTTAGTTCGGGCAGAAAGATTTATTTTATGGCTGCGTTTGATTCCCGAGCGAAGTCGAGGAATCCCCATATTGAACATCCGGCTGCTCGACAACTTGAATTTCACTGCGCGCCGCTTGGACAAAACAACCACAAAAACCAACAAAGCGTACCGCGCAAAAAGGACGCGGCACAAACCGCGTCCTTATTCAAAAATATTTTTCAATTAAGCATACGCCTTAACGCGCCGTTCAACCGACGTGTTGGCAATACCGCGCTGTCCAAAGGCGCACTGCCTACCGCGGCTCGCGGTCACATTTCGGTGACGATTTCGTTGACGGTTTTTCCCGGGGGAATCATCGGCAACACATTGGCATCGGGGCTGATTTGACAATCAACGACCACCGTCGTGTTCATTTCAAGCGCCTTTTTGAGCGTGGGCATAATCTCCTCGCTCTTGGTAATGCGCATGCCCTCCACGCCAAACGCGTTCGCCAGCTTGACAAAATCGGTTGCGCGGTGGGGGTCGGTCTGCGAGAAGCGGCTGCCGTAGAACAGCTTTTGCCACTGGCGCACCATACCGAGCACGGTGTTGTTCATCACCAGCACAATCACCGGCAAATCAAACGACTTCATGGTCACCAGCTCGTTGAGATTCATGTGGAAGCTGCCGTCGCCCGTGAACAGAAACACACGCTTGTCCGGGTGCGACACCTGCGCGCCGATAGCCGCGCCCATGCCAAATCCCATGGTGCCCATGCCGCCCGAGGTAAGCAGCGTTTTTTCGCTTTCAATTTTGGCGTACTGCGCCACCCACATCTGGTGCTGACCGACGTCGGTCGCGATAATATCGTCGTCCGCCTTCAGCTCATTGACCGCCTCGATAATCTCTTCGGGGAAGGGATATTCGCTATACGGCTTGGAAGCGTTGTCAAGGTAGTGCTTCCACTCGTCAATTTTAGCAAGCCATACATGGTGCTCCTGCTGCTCCAAGCCGTTGAGGAGCGCCTGCAAAATCAGCTTGGCGTCGCCTAAAATATATTCGTCAACCTTGACGTTTTTGTTGATTTCGTTTTTGTCGATTTCGAGCTGAACGATTTTCGCCTGCTCGCCGAATTTTTCGCGGTCGCCTGCCACACGGTCGGAAAAACGCGCGCCGACCGCGATAATCAAATCGCACGCCGCGGTAATCATGCCGGTTTCGTAGCCGCCGTGCATGCCGATGTTGCCGATACAAAGCGGATGGCTTGCCGGCAGGCAGCCCAATCCCATCAGCGAACAGCAGACAGGCGCGTCAATCAGCTCGGCAAATTGCTTAAACTCCGCGCACGCGTCCGCGCTGAGAATGCCGCCGCCCGCGTAAATCATGGGACGGCGCGCTTTTTTTATCATTTCCTGCACACGCGCAATGCTGTCGGGATTGGCGATGGCGTCGGGCTGCGGCTGTTCGGGTGCCTGCGGCTCAAACTCGCCGAGCGTCGCGGTAATATCCTTGGGAACGTCCACCAAAACGGGACCTTTTCTGCCGTCGTTGGCAAGCTTGAACGCCTTGCGGATGGTGGGCGCCAAATCCTCGATTTTTGTCACCAAATAGCTGCCCTTGGTAATGGGCTTGACGATGTTGACAATGTCGACCTCCTGAAAGCTGTCGCGTCCGAGCTGGTCGAGATTAACGTTGCCGGTGATGGCAACAATGGGAATGCTGTCAATATTCGCGGTGGCAATACCGGTGACGATGTTGGTCGCGCCGGGGCCGGAGGTGGTAATCACCACGCCGGTCTTGCCGGTGGAACGCGCGTAACCGTCCGCCGCGTGAGAAGCGCCCTGCTCGTGGGCAGTTAAAACGTGCTTGATTTTGTCGCTGTATTTATACAGCGCGTCATAGGTGTTGAGCGCCGCGCCGCCGGGATAGCCGAACACGGTGTCCACGCCCTGTTCAATCAGACATTCACAAATAATATCTGCGCCTGTTAACTTCATTTTCATACCCCTTTTCGAGTGATTCCAATAAACGCTAACTAACATTTTACCGCATTAAAGCGTTGTTGTCAATATTTTGTTGTGAATCTGTCGATGGCAAAAACGGTTTTTTCGGCAGCAAGCGCGCAGAATTTGACAAAATCCACACCTTTGTTCTCGTCCATATCGTCCGAAATAGCGCGTAAAATCACAAACGGCACACCGCAGCAATAGCACACATGTCCAATCGCCGCACCCTCCATTTCGCAGGCAAGCGCGCCGAATTCGTCGTTAATGCGCAAACGCTTTTTGCGGTCGGACACAAAAACGTCGCCGCTGGCGATAACGCCCTGCTCCACGTGCGTGTTTTCCAGTTCTCCGCAAACAGCGGTCAGCATATCGGACGCTTCGCGGTCGCACTCAAAAAAAGTCACCTTTCCGTTCGGGAACGACACTGCGCCGCGCTTGTCGCCGAGAGCGATGGTGTTCATGTCGTGCTCAACCGCCTTTTTGCCGACCACAATGTCGCCGATGCTGACAAGCGGCGAAAGCGCGCCCGCCACGCCGCTGTTAATCACCAGCTCAGGCTTAAAATCATTGACGAGAACCGTGGCGCACATGGCGGCATTCACCTTGCCCACGCCGCATACAACCACAACCAGCTCCTTGCCGTTGAGCGTGCCGCGCGTGAAAACCATGCCGTATTTTTCGGTTTTTTCCGTGTTTTTGCAGAGGGCGATAATGCCGTCCGCCTCAATTTGCATAGCGCAGATAATACCAATCATTTTTATCAATCCTTTCTCAGTTAAAATTACCCGTTTGATACATAATAATAGAAAGCGCGGCGAGCGGAGCTGTTTCGGCGCGCAATATCCGTTTGCCGAGCGTTGCAGCCTTGCCGCCGTTTTGTTGCACCAAATCGACCTCGGCTTTCTCAAAGCCGCCCTCGCTGCCAATGAACATGCCGATAGATTTGGGGTTGTCCGTTAAGATTTCGCCGACGGGCGCGCCGCCCATCTCATAAAAGAAAACGGTCGCTTCATTTTGCTTTGTCAGCTGAGCCGCTTCGTGAAACGACACGCATTCCGCCACCTCGGGAATCATGCCGCGGCGGCTTTGCATGGCGGCTTGCAGGGCGATTTTTTGCCAGCGCTCGCGCTTTTTGCGCAGCGACTTTTCATCGGGGCGCGACACACACCGCGCCGATATCATCGGCACAATGCGGCTGACGCCCAGCTCCACGCATTTTTGCACAATATAGTCCATTTTGTCGCCCTTTGGCAGCGCCTGATAGAGCGTAACAAACACATCGGGTTCATTTTCGCAGGGCTTGCGGCTGATTACGCGCAGCTGCCCGCCCTCGGCTACCTCGCATTCGCACTGCTCGCCGCGAGGCGTAACCACCGTCACCGCCTCGCCCGGCCGCAGCCGCAGCACCCTGGCGTGCTTTGCGTTGTCGCCGGTAAGCAGAAATGTGTCGGAGGAAATTTCCGTATCGCTGAAAAACCAAGCCATCTGTTTGCCGCCTTTCTCAATATTCCTTCCATTACTATAATACAAACAGAAAAGAATTGCAATAAGTAAAATTCGGTGCTACAATAGATATATACAATCTTTTGATAAAATGCTTTCATATTTGTTTTTAGAGGTGATTTTATGGTAACATTAACCGATATTGACATTATACAACTGCTGCGCAAGAACAGCCTGAACCAGGACACCCTGCAGGACGACGTGGTGGCAAAGCTGCGCGCGCTCGGCCTGAAGGTTGCCACCGCCGAAAGCTGCACGGGCGGATTAATCAGCGAACGCATAACGCGCGTCAGCGGCTCGAGCGAGGTGTTTGACTGCGGCGTTTGCTCCTACGGCAACGCCATCAAAACCAAGGTGCTCGGCGTGCGTGAGGACACGCTGTCCATTTTGGGCGCTGTGTCGGCGGAAACTGCGATTCAAATGGCGGAGGGTGTGAAAAAGCTGTCGGGCGCGGATATCGCCGTCAGCACCACCGGCATCGCAGGCCCTACCGGCGGCACCGCCGAAAAGCCCGTCGGCTTGGTGTTTATGGGCGTTTGCACCAAGGATAACGCCTACGCGGTAAAGCTGACGCTCGGCGGCGTCAACGCGCAAAATTCGCGCGCCTACATCCGCAAGCTTGCCTCGGACGCGGCGCTGTTTACCGTGCTGTCGGAGTGTTACAACCTACAGCGCGGAACTGCTTAATAAAACAAAAAAAGCGTAAGGATTTAAAAACCTTACGCTTTTTTCGTTATATGTCGCCGTGCGGCGGAAAAATCATTTTTCGAAACGCCGTAGGCGTGCGTCCGTTCAGCTTTTTAAACACGCGCGAAAAATACATCTGGTCGGAAAACCCCGACGAATAGGCGACGTCCTTGATGGAAAGCCTGCTGTTTCCGAGCAGCGTTTCCGACTTTGCCACGCGCCTGCGAACAATATAGTCGATGATGGAAATGCCCATTTTGTCCTTAAACAGGCGGTAAAGATAACTGCGGTCGATTTTCAGACGCTCGGCAACATCCTTGACGCCGAACGCCGGCTCGGTAAAGCGCTCCTCAATATACGCGCACGCCTCGGCGACATAGCTTTCGGTTTCGGCGGATTTGCTCGGAAAATGCTCAAGATAATAGGAAATGAGCACAAACAGGCTGCCGCCCATGCGATAAAGCGCATAGGGCGCGCGGTCGTTGATGTCAGGCAGTTCAAAAAAGCGCTCAAAGCCGGGAATTCCGATATCTCCGACAACCGGCTTCGATTTGGAAAAAGCGATTCGTTGCAAAATTGCCGAGGCGGTAAAGCCCGACACCTCCACCCAATAAAACACGGCGTTTTCTTTTTGGTGAATTTGATACTTGCAAAACGGAAACACAACTGCCGTTCCGCCCTCTTCAATTTCATAGCACGTTCCGTCTATATCTATCTCACAGCTTCCCTGCGCAAGATAAAACAATTTGTACGAATCCTCGCGAGCAGTTATACGTGTATCTCCGCATAAAATCTTGCTGTTCCCGTGGGAGTGGCAAATAAAATCAATTTCGTTTTTTTGCTGATTTGTCATAAGCACCTCGTGCAACAATCGTCCATAAAAAACAAGCAAAAATGCATGGCATTTAAAATATATTGCATATATACTAGTATTATATTACACCATTATTGCATTTTTTTCAATAGCGCAAGGAGTCATTTAAGAAATGGATTATCAATACGATGTGGTGAATTATAATAAAAACATTCCCGCGACAATCATGCAACTAAACCTATCGTCCGACACCCACAAGACCGAGCTTCAATGGCACCGAGAGCCTGAAATCGTTTATGTGATGGATGGCACCTCGGAGTGCAGCCGCAACGGCGAATCTCAAATTGTGGAGAAGGGCGATTTTATTTTATTCAACAGCGAGGATGTGCATTTGGTGCGTCCGGTCGAGGGCACCAGCTGCAGCCTGTTGTGCGTCAATTTTTCCTTTGAATACATCCGTATGTTCTGCAAATCGGTTGACAGCCTGTTTTTTGATCCCAACGAGCATCCGGAAACGCGGCCTGAAATCATCCGTGTGCTGCAGTGCATTTCCGAGGTGAACGCCAACGGCGACTATGCCTCGCTGATTCAGATTGCGTACATCAACAAGCTTTATTACCTGCTGCTGACCAAGTGCGTGTGCTTCCGCCGCGCGTCCGGCAACGCGATGTCGCCCAAGCGTGATTTTTCCTATGCCAAAACCGCCATCGCCTATATCAACGAAAACTTCCGCCGTGAGATTTCACTCGATGAAATTTCGGGCGTGGTCAGCCTGTCGCCGTCCTATTTTTCAAAGTATTTTAAGAACGTCACGCAGGTCAGCTTTTCGGAATATCTGGCAAATTTGCGCCTTGAAAACGCGATTAACGACATGCTCAAGCTCAACTCCACCGTGTCGACCGCCGCGTTTGAAAATGGTTTTGCAAATGTTAAATCCTTTATTACCCAATGCAAAAAGGTGTATCACTGCACGCCGGCGCAGTATAAAAAGAAGCTGGTTGCCAAACGGTAACACTCAAATACAAACAAAAGCACTTTCAGCTCAGCTTGCCGAAAGTGCTTTTTTGTCAGTCAAACAAATAGGTTTTCATTTTATAGACGTCGCCGTCCATAATCGTGTAGGTGCTGCGCAGCTCGCCGTCGATAGCGGGCGAAATGCTCTGGTGAATATACAGGCTGTCAATGCCAAAATCCGCCGCGCCGCCGATGTCTGATCGAAAATCATTACCAATCATCACCGAATCCTTATTTTTAAGCCCATAGCGGTCAAAAAGAATCTGATAATAATGCGCGTCAGGCTTGGAGCACTCCTCGTCGGAGCTGATGACTATGCCGTCAAAATACGGCGTCAGGCCGAGCATATTCAGCTCGTTTTCGGTAAAACTGCGTTGGGCATTGGAGAGCAGATAAATCCTTCCGCCATTTGCTTTGATGGCGTCGAGCAGGTCAACAACGCCGTCATAAAGCTTAATATATTTGGTTGAGAAGCAACGGAACACCTCGCAGATTTCGAGCACGGTTGCTTTTTTTGTCTTCACACCCTTTTGTGTAAAAAGCCTGCGGAACACCTTTTCAATTTGTATATCAATGACTTCATATTCCGGGTGGCGCCTGTGCGCCGCTCTTTTTTCTTTGTCAACCAACCTTCCGTACTCACGACCAAGCTCTTTGAAGGTATACGACGCGCCGTAATAGCCGTAGAGAATCGCCATTTTCTTCCACAGCTGCGCGCTCCACTCGTCGGTGTTGATGTCAATTAAGGTGCCGTAAAGGTCAAAAATAAAATTCTTGTATTTCATGGATTCACCACATTTCATGTAATATATTTATTGTACCAATTTCGACGGAGAATTGCAATACTTA
>CADBSZ010000043.1 GCA_902797525.1 uncultured Ruminococcus sp.
ACGAGCACCCCCAGCGGAATGAGCAGCACGTTAAAATACGCCGCCAACGCACCGAGCGCTCCGGCAAAAATCACCTGAAATACCTGTAAAAAATCTTTCATGTTACATTCTCCTTTTAAAATTCCCTCCCCCTGATGGTGAAACAACGCGAAAAATTGCATATCAATATGCAATTTTTAAAAAATTTTGCAAAACAAAAAGCCACCTGCCGTCAAAAGCAGGTGGCTGTTGCGTGTGAACTTATTTTCTGTAAAGCCGCTCGGTTTCGTATTCGGGCTCGGTGGTGAGTCGGATGCCGAGCTTTTTGAGCGTGCGCGTGTCGGTTTCGGAAAGAATAACCGTGGCGTGCGCGTCGGTGTCGCGCAGCTTGGAAAGCTGCTCCATCGCCATGCGCGCCGAAGGATTGGTGACCGCCGACATGGACAGCGCAATCAAAATTTCGTCGGTGTGCAAACGCGGATTGACGGAGCCGAAGTTCTCGACCTTGAGCTTTTGAATCGGCTCAATAACCGCCGCGTCGAGGATGTCAACCTCGTGGGGAATATGCGCCAGGCACTTAAGCGCGTTGAGCAGCATTGCCGAGCACGCGCCGAGCAAATTGGTGGTTTTTCCGGTGATAATGGTGCCGTCGGCAAGCTCAATCGCCGCGGCAGGCGCGCCGGTTTCCTCCGCCTTTTTCAGCGCCGGAACAATCACGGGACGGTCCTCAACGGTGAGCTTGCTCTGCTTCATCAGCAGATTGATTTTGTATGCTTCATCGTTGGAGCCGACGCCCTTGGTCTGATTGGACAGCGCGGCGTAATAGCGGCGGATAATTTCCTGATTGGCGGCATAGCAAACTGCCTCGTCGTCGATAATGCAGTTGCCTGCCATGTTAACGCCCATGTCGGTCGGGGATTTGTAGGGCGACTCGCCCAAAATCTGCTCGAACATGGTGTTGAGCACGGGGAAAATTTCAATGTCGCGGTTGTAGTTGACGGTGGTTTTGCCGTACGCCTCAAGGTGGAAGGGGTCAATCATGTTCACGTCGTTAAGGTCGGCGGTCGCCGCCTCGTATGCCACGTTGACGGGGTGCTTGAGCGGCAGGTTCCAGATCGGGAAGGTTTCAAACTTTGCGTAGCCTGCCTGCACGCCGTGCTTGTGCTCGTGATAAAGCTGCGACAGACACACCGCCATCTTGCCCGAGCCGGGGCCGGGAGCGGTGATAACCACCAGGCGGCGCGAGGTTTCCACATAATCGTTTTTGCCGTAGCCCTCGTCGCTGACGATTAAATCAACGTCGGTGGGATAATTCGGAATGGTGAAGTGATGATAGACGTTGATGCCGTTTTCCGTCAGACGCTTTTCAAACTTAACAGCGGTCGGCTGGTCGGCAAAGCGCGTCAGCACAACCGAATTGACCAGCAAGCCGCGGCTGCGGAACACGTCGATCAGGCGCAAAACGTCCAAATCATAGGTAATTCCCAAGTCGCCGCGCACCTTGTTTTTTTCGATGTCGGCGGCGTTGATGACGATGACGATTTCCGCCTCGTTCTTGAGCTGCATGAGCATTTGCAGCTTGGAATCGGGCTTGAACCCGGGCAGCACGCGCGAGGCGTGGTAGTCGTCAAACAGCTTTCCGCCGAATTCCAGATAGAGCTTGTCGCCGAATTTTGCGATTCTGTCGCGAATATGCTGCGACTGCATTTCAAGATACTTGTTATTATCAAATCCTATTTTCATATTACTTCTCCTGTTACCCAAAAACATACACATTATTTATAGCATAAACCGCCAAAAAAATAAGTATTATAAAGAATATTGACAAAATTTTAACCGTTTTGTTTTCATCACGTTTTGCAAAACAAAAGGGAGCAAGGGGCAGACTGAGCCTGTCCCTTGCTCTGTTGCAAGTGATAAACGTTAGATTTCGACTTCGCCCTCGAATACCTTTTCGGCGTTGCCGGTCATATAAACGGTTTCGTCGGTGTAGTTGATGATCAAATCGCCGCCGATGAGCTTAACCTTAATGTCCTCGCCCTTTTTGCAGAAGCCGTTTTCAACCGCCGCAACCGCCGCCGCACACGCGCCGGTGCCGCATGCCCAGGTTTCGCCCGAGCCGCGCTCCCACACGCGCATTTTGATGGTGTGGTCGTCGAGAACGGTGACAAACTCGGTGTTGACTCTCTCCGGGAACATCGAATCGAACTCAAACATCGGGCCGACCTTTTCAATGTCGATGCGGTCGATGTCGTCGCGGAACACCACGCAATGCGGATTGCCCATGGAAACGCAGGTGATGTTGTATTCCTTGTCCCCTATCGTTACGGCGCGGTCAACCACCTTGTCGCCGTCGAGCGCCACGGGAACCTCCGCGGGCTTCAAAATCGCCTTGCCCATGTCAACGCGCAGGCGCGTGACCTCGCCGTTGGTGGTAAACGCCTTGAGCTTTTTGATGCCGCTGAGGGTTTCGATGGTGATTTCGTCCTTTTCCTTGTAATCCACCATGCCGTGGTCATACAGGAACTTGCCGACGCAGCGGATGCCGTTGCCGCACATTTTGCCCTCGGAGCCGTCGCGGTTATACATCTTCATCTGCGCGTCCGCCACCTTGGAGGGCGCAACGAGGATAACGCCGTCGGCGCCGATGCCGAAGTGCTGGGCGCTCAGTCGCACCGCCAGCGCCTCGGGATTGTTAATCCACTGGCCGAAGGTTGAGAAATAGATGTAGTCGTTGCCGATACCCTGCATTTTGGTGAAGCGGAGCTTCTGTTTGGTTTGGCGCATGTTGTTGATGTCAACCAGCTCGGTGCTGTGCTGGGAATAGCGGCTCTTTAAGCAGTCTGCCAGCGCGTTTGCCGTGTCGAGCGAGGTCAGGCACGGAATGTTGCGCTCAACGGTTTTTCTGCGGATTTTAACCGAGTCGCGCGAGGGGATTCTGCCCTTTGCGGACGTGGAAATAACATATTGAATTTTGCCCGATTCAATCAGGCTGAGGGTGTTGTTGCCGTGCTCGTTTTCGTGGATTTTCTTCACCGCAACCGCGTCGATTCCGTATTTGTCGAGCACCGCCGCCGTGCCGTGGGTGGCGTAAATCTGAAAGCCGAGGTCAAAATACTTCTTGGCGATTTCGCCGATTTCCGCCTTGTCGGAGTCGCGCACGGTAACAAACACGCCGCCCTTTTTCTTCATCTTGTAGCCGGCGGCAATCAGGCCCTTGTACAAGGCTTCCTCCAGGCTGCCCGCGATGCCGAGCACCTCGCCGGTGGACTTCATTTCGGGGCCGAGGTGGTTGTCGACGTTAATCAGCTTTTCAAAGCTGAACACCGGCACCTTGACGGCGATGTAGGGGCTTTTGCGGTAGAGTCCGGTGCCGTAGCCCATGTCTTTAAGCTTTTCGCCGAGCATGGCGCGCGTCGCCAAATCGACCATCGGCACGCCCGTTACCTTGGAAATGTACGGAATGGTGCGCGAGGAGCGCGGATTGACCTCGATGACATACAGCTCGTTGTCGTAAATCAAATACTGAATGTTGACAAGACCCTTGGTGTGCAGCTCAATGGCGAGATTGCGCGAGCTTTGCACGATAATCTCGGTCATTTCGTCGGAAATGTTCCACGCCGGATACACCGCGATGGAGTCGCCCGAGTGAACGCCGGCGCGCTCAACATGCTCCATAATACCGGGAATCAAAATGTCCTCGCCGTCGCAAATCGCGTCGACCTCAATTTCGGTTCCCTGCAGGTATTTATCAATCAAAATCGGATTTTCAATGTTCTGCGCGAGGATAATCGCCATGTATTCCTTCACGTCGTCCTCATTGAAGGCGATAATCATGTTTTGACCGCCGAGCACGTAGGACGGACGCAGCAGCACGGGGTAGCCGATGGTTTCGGCGACGCCGAGCGCCTCGTCGGTGGTCATGACGGTTACGCCGCGCGGACGCTTGATGTGGTATTTTTCAAGCAGTTCGTCAAAGCGCTCTCTGTCCTCCGCCATGTCAATCGCGTCGTAGGAGGTGCCGAGAATGTTGACGCCGTTGTCGCTCATAAACTTGGTCAGCTTAATCGCGGTCTGGCCGCCGAAGGCAACCACCACGCCGAAGGGCTTTTCGGTTTTGATAATGCCCATGACGTCCTCGTTGGTGAGCGGCTCAAAGTAAAGACGGTCGGCGGTGTCAAAGTCGGTGGATACGGTTTCGGGGTTGTTGTTGACGATAACCACGTCGTAGCCCGCCTTTTTCAGCGCCCATACGCAGTGAACGGAAGCGTAGTCAAACTCGATACCCTGGCCGATTCTGATAGGACCTGAGCCGAATACG